>DATBYL010000139.1:0-17062 GCA_036513735.1 Candidatus Acidiferrales bacterium | reverse complement strand
AGAAGCGCGGCGAACCAGAAAGCGATTGGAAAATGGACGAAGAGCGGATGGATGTTGAGCATGGATTTTAGGCCGGGGAGCATGTGCAGACCTCCAGAGAACGGATTGATATTCGGATTTTGAAACAGAATTGAGGGAAGTGCAAAGCGCACACAGCCGGAAATGGCTGTGCCACGTTCGGCGGCGACCGAACTTCGCGCTTGTTCGGGAATTACAGGAGCCACAGGCTGAAGCCTATGCTACTTACGAGCACTTAGTTTGATTTGACGAAGCATTATTGTTTGGATAGGATGAGCCTGATGAAACGGGATGCGGTGCGGGCGGTGATGGAAAACTATCCGCGGATTTATTTTGCCTGTCATACACGGCATGTGAAGGATCCGAAGACGCGCCGGCAGGTGAGCGCGCATCAGGCGAGCATTCTGGATCATTTGGATGAAACGGAGCCGACCGCACTGGTGGATTTGGCGCGGCACATGGGCGTGACAGTTTCTACGATGTCATTGAATGTGGAACGGCTGGTGCGGCGCGGATATGTGCGCAGGACGCGCGACGCGGAGGACCGTCGGCGATTGCGATTGTTGCTGACGGCTAGCGGATTGCGTTTGCGGGAGGCGAGTTCTGTGCTGGAGCCGGCGCGCGTTGCGGCGATGTTGGATGAATTGGATGCGGACGAACTTGCGCGAGCGTTGAAGGGATTGGCTTTGCTGGCGCAGGCGGCTGAGCGTCGCATGGCGCGAGTGGCGGAGGAGCGGCCGAGTTGGCGTGCGCGTCGGACAGAACGGGCGGCACGGAGGAAATAAATCTTGCGGACGTGGCGGAATTAATTATGGAACGCGGTGGGCAACGCGATTGCGATAGGAGGAGGAAATAGTTATGCGATGGGCGCTGTGGATTGTTGGGAGTTTGGCGGCGATTGTGGCGCTGGTGGCGATTATTGGAGCGATGCTGCCGAAGGGACATGTGGCGACGCGCGCTGCGAAATTTCGTGCGTCACCTGATGCCGTGTGGCAAGCAATTACTGGTTACGAAGATTTTCCGAAGTGGCGGCCGGGCGTGACGAACGTGACGCGGATGCCGGATGCGAATGGGCATGTTGTTTTTATGGAGAAGGGCGGATCGAGCGCGCAGGATATTCCTTATGAAATTGTGGAGTCTGTCGTGCCTGCAGGTACGGCTCCGGGGAAATTGGTGGCGAAGATTGCTGATCCGAAGTTGCCGTTTGGGGGATCGTGGACGTATGAAGTGTCCGCAGCGGATGGCGGAACCGTTTTGCGAATAACCGAGCGAGGGGAAGTTTACAATCCGATATTTCGATTTGTGTCGAAATTTTTTATGAGTCAGACGAAGACGATGGATGATTATTTGAATGCGCTGGGAAAGAAATTTGGAGAGACGGTTACGATTTCGGAGTGAGGGAGCCAGCGCATGCGAGGTAAGGGGTTCAAACCATCGCACAGGCTGAAGCCTGTGCCACTGGGACAGAGCGAGGAAAAACTGATGGGAGCTGAAGTTAAATGCCGGGTGATATTTGGCGGGCAGACATGTGAGGGAAAGGCGCTGCTGGAAACGAACGAAATTATTTTTCGCGGTGACGTTTTCAAACTGAAGATTCAGCTGAAGGAAATTAAGAAACTGAAGGCGTCCAAGGATGAACTGCGGATTTTATTTCCGAAGGGCGAGGCGATATTCGTATTGGGCGCGCGGACTACGAAATGGGCGCAGCAGATATTAAATCCAAAAAGTGTGATCGAAAAAATTGGCGTGCGGAATGGCGCGAAGGCGGTTGTGCTTCATGTGAATGATAAGGATTTTCTGGAAAAGTTGGCCGGCGTGGCGACGATTTCGGATCGTCTTGGGCGCGCTTGCGAAGTTATTTTCTTTGGCGCGGAAGTGGCGGAAGATTTGAAGCGCGTGCCGTCACTGATGCGGGCGATGGCGCCGGATGGAGCGCTGTGGATTATTTATCCGAAGGGTTTGCAGGTGATTCGGGAAATTGATGTGTTGATGGCGGGACGGAAGGCGGGACTGAAAGATATTAAGGTGGTGGGATTTTCTGGAACGCACACGGCGCTGAAATTTGTGATTCCGGTGAGCGAGAGATGATGCGATACCAACCCACAAGTTAAGATCGGCATCAGAATGTACGATATCGAGCAGGAAACTATGAACCGGCGCTACCTGAAATTTTTCTGCGTCTTGATCGTTGCAGTTGTGGCGATTGCTACGACCTCCTATTCTGATTCGTCGTTGACGGAAAAGCGGGATCAGGCACTCGAGGGAATTGCACTTTGCATCAAACATGACGATGCCGCCGGCCGTGACTGCAAGAACATGAACAAGAATGTCCAGACGTTGGTTGACGTTTACCACCAAGGCGACAAATCGGTGCTTCCGACATTGCTGCAGTTTGGGTATTTGACTGATTTTTTCGGCGAGGCGTTGATTGGCGATCCTGACGGTTTTCTTTCGGCGGTGGCGCGTTTACCCGAACCAAATCAGCATGCGATCGGACTCGGCATAGCCGGAGGAAGATTCGGATTGCTGCGGCCGCAGTTTGATACGGTGCGCGCATCGCTGATGGGCGTAACGGGCTCGTCGCCAAACTATCGAGTGGCGCGAGATTGTTTGCGTACGCTGGAAACTGAAAATGCTTCCTTTCTCGATAATTATTTTCCGCCGCACACTTTCATGAATGATGCCCGCGATTTCCGGGTGCATTGGTTTTCACGAGAGTTGCATGCTCTGGAAGAAAAACCACTGTGGCCGCCCGCATCGGAGAACGAACGCACTTATCGAATCACCGTATTGCCCGCATTAACCGGCCCGGAGTCGGTCACTCTTAACGTAGCTCTGGATGGAGCTGGTCAAATCGAATTTCGCAGCGCGGATGCCCGCCATCAGCATATGAGTGCGGAGAAGCCACTTCCTATCAGCCCTCAGCAAGCGATCGACTTCTCTTCTTCGCTTGATCGGATCCAGTTTTTGAAAATGCCAACTGAAGTTACGCAAAATGGTTTCGACGGCGCCGACTGGATTGTGGAAGTCGTACAGGATGGCAAATACCATGTGGTACTCCGGTGGTGCCCCGGCAAGACGCCGCTCGGAGAACTGGGGCGGAATTTGTTTATGCTAGCAGGCCACAAAATGTCTGGTGGCTGTTAAACCGAAATGCGATTCACATTCTCCCGCCATCGCTTTCCGTTCTATCATTAGAAAATAATGAATGCGCTTCTTGATCTGCGTGGATTGACGGTGGAATTGCCTACGCCGGATGGATGGGTGCGTCCGGTGAATGAGGTGTCGTTGAGGTTGGAGCGCGGGGCGTCGTTGGGATTGGTGGGGGAATCGGGATCGGGAAAGACGATGTTGTCGTTGGCGTTGATGGGACTTTTGCCGATGGGGGCGCGGGTTAGCGGGTCGGCGAAATTTGATTCGGCCAATAATTCGGACGCGGTGGATTTGGCCGCGTTGAAAGAGGATGAGTGGACGGGGATTCGCGGGCGCAAAATTGCAATGGTGTTTCAGGAGCCGATGACGGCGTTGAATCCTGTGATGCGCGTGGGGAAACAAATTGCGGAGGCGATTCGCGTGCATCATCGTGGAATGCGCGCGACGGAAATTTCGCAGAGAGTGGTGGAGGCGTTGGCGCGAGCGTCTGTGCCGGAGCCGGAATTGCGGGCGCGGCAATATCCGCATGAACTTTCGGGCGGATTGCGGCAACGCGTTTTGATTGCGATGGCGATTGCGGCGGGGGATTCGTTTGATGGGAATGTTCGCGATGGTGGCGGACGATTGTTGATTGCTGACGAGCCGACGACTGCGCTGGACGTTACCGTGCAAAAACAAATTTTGGAATTGTTGATGAGGTTGAGGCGAGAGTTGGGATTGTCATTAATATTTATTACGCACGATTTGGCGGTGGTGGCGCAGGTGGCGGATTGGCTGGCGGTGATGTACGCGGGGCGAGTGGTGGAAGAAGGGCCGACGATGGAAGTTCTGCGGAGGCCGCGGCATCCGTATACGGAGGGATTGTTGCGCGCTTCGCCGCAACTTTCGCGGCGCGAATTAATTGCAATTCCGGGAATGGTGCCGGGATTGGGCGCGTTGCCGCCGGGATGCGCGTTTGAACCGCGCTGCGCGGTAAGGCGCGAGGAATGTAAGTTGGCGGTGCCGGAGATGAGAGTGGCGGGAGAGGGACATGAGGCGAGATGTGTGTTGGTTTGATTTTAGTTTTGCAAAGAAAATAAAACATGAGTGATACGCCTGAATCACGACAGATCGATTTAATTCGCGAACGGTTCACGGACACGGTGAAAACGTTTGCGGATTATGCGTTGGATAGCCGTGTTAGTGAGGGAGAACTTCTTGCGTCGGCAGCGACGGCGGGAGTTGCGGCGGGCGAAATAAAAAATTGGCGCGCGTTGGATCTGGCTTGCGGGCCGGGAACATTTGCTCGGGCGCTGGCGGCGCGAATGAGATTTGTTGTGGGATTGGATTTGACGCCGGCACTTTTGGCGCGCGCGGTGAAGTCGGTGGGAAAAGCGAGCGCGGCGGCGAAGACTGTGAGCGTGTTTGCTTGTGGCGATGGAACGCGAATGCCTTTCCCGGACGGAACATTTGATTTGGCGATTTGTGGATACAGCATTCATCACATGCTGCATCCGGCGCGTTTGATTCGCGAATTGGTGCGCGTGGTGCGAGTTGGCGGACGAGTGGCGCTGACGGATATGGTGGCGCGTGACGGGTCGGACCGCGAATTGCATACGCGGATTGAACAGGCGCGCGATCCTTCGCACACGCTGGCGTTATTCGCGGGCGAATTTCGCGAATATTTGGGGAATGCGAATATGCGCGTGATTTCCAGCGAGTTGGTGGAGAAGACGCGAAATTTTGAAGTGTGGATGAACGCAATGAAGGTGCCGCGAGGGACGGCGGAGTATGCGAAGACGCGGAGATTGTTGGAAGGGACGATGGAGAATGATGAGGCGGGGATGCGGCCGAAGATTAATGATGCGGGAGAGATCGAGTATACGTTGCCGGTGATTAATATTGTGGCGGAGAAGATTGGGTGAAGTGGGATTGTCACACGAACCCCACGCGTGAGTACGACATGCGGGGTACGCCAGCGATCTTATGAGTGAACCACTTTTAGAAGCGCGGAATTTAGGGAAAACATTTCCTGTGTCCGGTGCGGGATTTGGCACGGACTCGCGCCGCGTGGCCGTCGGCGGAGTTAGTTTGCGTTTGGAGGCGGGCCAGACGCTGGCGATTGTGGGCGAGTCGGGCTGCGGGAAAACGACTTTGGCGCGGATGTTGATGCGATTGATCGAGCCGGACTCCGGCGAAATAAATTTCGCGGGCGAGGATTTGATGGCGGCGCGAGGAAATAAATTGCGAAGTCTGCGCGCGGAAATGCAGATGGTATTTCAAGATCCATTTTCGTCGCTGGATCCGCGAATGCGAGTGGGCGCGATTGTTGGCGAGCCGCTGGCGATACATTTTTCGGAATTGAATCGCGCGGAGCGGGCGCGTCGAGTGAGCGAGGCGCTGGGCGCGGTGGGATTAGATGCAAATGCCGCGTCGCGATATCCGCACGAATTTTCCGGTGGGCAGCGGCAGCGGATTGGAATTGCGCGGGCGCTGGTGCTGCGGCCGAAACTGGTGGTGGCGGACGAGCCGGTTTCGGCGCTGGACGTTTCGGTGGGCGCGCAGGTGCTGGAATTATTGGCGCGATTGCAGCGGGAATTCTCGCTGACCTATTTGGTGATCTCGCACAGTTTGCCGGTGGTGGCGCAATTGGCGACGCGCGTGGCCGTAATGCAGGCGGGACGATTTGTGGAGGAAGGGCCAGTGGCGCAGGTTTTGGAGAGGCCGGCGCATCCGTATACACAGGCACTTTTGGCAGCAGTGCCGGTGTTGCCCGCGTGAGTCCGCAGACCTGAAAAGAAAGGTCTGCGCCAGCCAGTTTTGCTCTTCCTGAAATTTTCTTGCTTGAAACTTTTGGCGGATTGGGCCGTAATACCCGGCAGCGGAATGCCGGGGTGGGCCTATTTGTAAAGAGTGAAGCGCCGATCGGGAGATCGGCGTTCCCAGGGTTCAAGTCCGCGCAATTTTCAAAATGGAGGCATCACGAATATGGTTACGACTGCGATTTCGCCAGCTCCGGGAGAGCAAGAGCCGGAAGCAAAGATCAGCCCGATTGGGCGAGTGTTTGGAGTGCTGTTTAGTCCCACGGAGACATATAAGGATATCGTACAGAAGCCGAACTGGATTGTGCCGCTGCTGATTCTTACGGCGATCAGCATGGTGGTTTGCTACTTCCTGGTGCAGAAAGTGGATTGGGAAGCTTTCCAGCGCAAGCAAATCGAGAGCAGTTCGTTTACGGCGAATATGCCTGCGGATCAGAAGGAGGCCGCTATTCAGAGGGGCGTGAAATTTACTGTGCCGCTTACGTACGCGATCGGCTTGCTCGGATCGACCATCTCAGTTCTGATCATTACGCTGGTGTACTGGGGAGCGTTCAACGTATTCAAGGGCGCGGGACTGAAATTTGGAACCGCGTTCGCGATTACGAATTACGCGTTTATGCCGGCGGTGATTGGAGCTGTGCTAACAACTATCGTCTTAATTCTGAAGCGTGTGGGAGACGCTGATCCGCAAAGGATCGCGGTGACCAGCCTGGGAAATTTCCTTCCCGGGGATGCTGCGAAGTGGCTCGTCGCGGTGGGCTCGTCCGTCGATTTACTTTGGTTTTGGACGCTGGCGCTACTGGCGATTGGATTTGCCGCTGCAAATCCGCGGAAGATTACAACCAGCAGCGCGTATTCCGTCGTAATCGGAATGTGGATTGTGTTTGTGTTGATCAAAGTAGGATTTTCGGCATTGTTCTAAGAAGTTTGTTCGGGAGAATGTAAGAACCTCCGCGCACAGAAGTAAATGCCATCGCCGCCTGCTAAACTGGTGGCGATGGCATTTCGTTTTGAGCTGAGGAAAAAAGACAACAGCGGCGCGCGGTTAGGGCGTCTGCACACTCCACATGGAATTGTGGATACGCCCGCGTTTATGCCGGTTGGCACGCAGGGCACGGTAAAAGGTTTGACGCAATACGCGCTGGAAGAATTGGGCGTGCAGATACTTCTTGGAAATACCTACCATTTATATCTCCGTCCCGGACATGAACGGATTCGTCAGTTGGGCGGGCTGCATGGATTTATGGCCTGGCCGCGCGCGATTTTGACGGACTCAGGCGGCTTCCAGGTTTTTAGTCTCTCGGAATTGCGGAAGATGACGGACGACGGTGTGGAGTTTCGTTCACACATTGACGGGTCAAAACATTTTCTTTCACCGGATATAGCACTGGATATTCAGACGGCGCTTGGGTCGGACATTATGATGGTGCTGGACGAATGCATTGAATATCCAGCGAGCCACGAGCAGGCATGCAAAGCGGCGGCGCGTACATTTGACTGGGCACGGCACGCGCGAGCGGCATTTGCGGCGCAAGCTCCTGAACGTGAAGCGACCGGAAAGTTGACGCAAGCGCTATTTGGAATTGTGCAGGGCGGGACGTACACCGATTTGCGGCGAGAAAGCGCCGAGCAATTAATTGGATTAGATTTTGATGGATATGCCGTCGGCGGGCTGGCCGTCGGCGAGCCGCACGCATTGACTTGCGAAATGACGGCAGCAGTCACGGCTTTGCTGCCTGCGGAAAAGCCTCGTTATTTGATGGGCGTTGGAAAGCCGGAAGATATTCCGGATTATGTGCGACTGGGAATCGACATGATGGATTGCGTGCTGCCGACGCGGAGCGCGCGGCACGGATGTATTTTCACGTCGGCGGGACGGCTGCTGATTCGGAATGCGAAGCACGCGGACGATTCGCGTCCCGTGGATGAAGAGTGTTCGTGCTCGGTGTGCAAGCGGCATTCGCGAGCGTATTTGCGGCACTTGTTTATGGCAAACGAGATACTCGGTTCGGTCCTGGCGACCCACCACAATATCCACTTTTACCTTGACCTGATGCGACGAATCAGGCACGCTATCGAATTCGGGGACCTAGATTTACTCGCCTCAGAGATGAAATCGCGTCTAGTTGCGGGCCCCTGCTAAATTCCGCAGGTTGGTGTATGCTGTCCGGCCTGACGTTTTTCGCAAGGGGTAAGCTGTGGCACAGGCTTTAGCCTGTGTTACTACAGGCAACGTAGTTCCATCGGGGTGATTCTGAATGGTTGGGAATCTTAATTTGGTGGCGGCGGATTTGGGGCAGTTGGCATCACAGATGGGCGGAATTCTGCCCATCATTTTGATCATGGTTATTTTTTATGTGCTGCTGATTCTGCCGGCGCAAAAGCGGCAGAAGAAAATCACGCAGATGCTTTCAGAGTTGAAGAACGGCGATAAGGTTATTACCACGGGTGGAGTGTTCGGAACGATTGTTGGGATTGAAGATGATGCGATTCAATTACGAATCGCGGATCAGGTCAAAATAAAGGTATTGCGGTCCGCGGTCGGCGGCCTGCAGCCTGAAAATAAAGAAAGTTAACGCGCCGAAATTATAGGAAATTCCCCGCTGGTTTGCAGGGAGCGCCTGAGCGAAGTTCAACGATGAATTCCAACCTAAGATGGAAAGCTATATTTGTAGCAGCGGTCATTCTCCTGTGCATTTACGGGCTGGTGGGACTGCCTGATTTCCCGACGTCCTTGACGACGGTGAAGCAAAATTTGTCGCAGCGAATCCACCTGGGGCTTGACCTACAGGGCGGCACGCACCTTGTCCTGCAAGTGCAGGTGAACGAAGCCGTCCGGCAGGAAACGAACCAGCGCGTCGCCCAACTCTACGGGATGTTGCGCGATAAGAATATCGCGTCGGACCAGCCGATAGCCGTGAGCGACACGCAAATCAAGGTGTCAAATCTCGCTCCCGACCGCATTTCCGATTTCCGTTCGCTGGTGAGCGACTCGCTTCAGGACTGGGATTTGACGGCCGCTCCCGGGGAAGTGAACGGATACCTTTTGACCATGAAAGCAACTGTGGTTTCCGCGATTCAGGAGCGCACGCTGGACCAATCGGTGTCGACGATTCACCGCCGTGTTGACCAGCTTGGGTTGCGCGAGCCGGTGATTGAGCGTTACGGTCAGGGCGATAACGAAATTATTGTGGAATTGGCCGGCGAAGGCGACCCGACACAAGCCAAGACGATTATTCAAGCTGGTGGTCAACTCGAGATTCGATTGGTAGAGGATCCGCATCCATATGCGTCACAGGCGGAAGCGCTCGCGGCACACAACGGAATTTTGCCTCCTAACACGGAGCTATTACCTGGTAAGAATGAGGCAGCCACAGGTAGCACGGGCGACAGCTCGGTGTGGTGGCTGGTGTCGAACCACGCGGAGATTACGGGGCGTGATTTGCGCACTGCTCGAGCCCAGCGCAGCACGGAGCGGCCTCCTTATTATGCAGTGGGCTTTAACCTGACTACGGATGCGGGCCGCAGATTCGGTCCTTTCACCGAATCGCACATAGGCAGCCTGATTGCGACCATCTTGGATCATAAGATCGCATTCTCTCCGGCCACCATCCAAGGCCGCATTGACGATTCCGGGCAAATTACGGGAACGTTCACCGAAGAAGAAGCTACCGACATGGCGCTGATTTTGGAAGCCGGCGCGCTACCTGCGAGCATCACATACTTGGAGGAGCGCACGGTTGGACCTTCATTGGGCGCCGATTCGATCCGGCATGGCGTACAGGCGTCGTTGACCAGCCTGATTGTCGTGCTGATTTTCATGGTCGTTTATTATCGTTCGGCGGGAGTGAACGCGGTAATTGCGTTGCTGCTGAACTTGCTGATTTTGCTGGCAGCGCTGGCATATTTCAGCGCGGTACTGACGCTGCCCGGAATTGCGGGCGTGATTTTAACAATCGGTATGGGCGTGGATTCCAACGTACTGATATTTGAAAGAATTCGTGAAGAATTGCGCGCAGGAAAATCTCCTGTTTCCGCCGTGGATTTAGGATTCAAGCGTGCTTTCCTGACGATTATCGACACGCACGTAACCACGGTGGTGTCGGCAATCTTCCTGTTCCTATTTGGCACAGGGCCGATCAAAGGATTCGCGATTTCACTGACCATCGGTTTGGTGGCGAACCTGTTTACGTCAGTGTATGTGTCGAGAATGATTTTCGACTGGCATTTGGCGAAGTCGTCGCAGCAGAGCGAGCTGAGTATCTAGTCCGGCTCGGTTTTAGGGGACGAATCGAGGCTGGAAGCGCACGGCTGGTGTCTAACTTTACAGGCGCCAGAATGCAGGGGATTTAGGACAGTTTGAATGGAACCTGGCGAGGCTAGCCGGTGTCTAACTGGAGCGAGTTCAACCATTATGGAGTTCTTTAAGCAGACAAATATTGATTGGATGGGGAAAGCGAAGTATTTTTTCGCGCTTTCCGGGGCTCTTCTGGCAATCGGAATTGTGGCCTGCATACGTAACGGCGGACTCTCTTACAGCATTGATTTTAAAGGCGGAACGCTCATTACTGTGGGGTTCGCGCAGCCTCCGAGTGTGGAGACGATTCGCCACAACCTGGAAGCGCTGGGGCTCGGCGACAACAGCATTCAGAGCGTGCACGACATCTCGAATCCGAACGCAAACCAACTGCAGATTGGCTTGCCGGTGAAGAGCGAAGGCGCACAGGCGCTTGATGAAGGTAAGACGACGATCATCAAAGCGTTGAATCAGAGCTATCCGCCCGCACCTGCCGGAAAGATAGACATTAATACTGCGACGCCTTCGGTTCTGACTGAGTATCTGACCAGCAAGGATCCGCTGAGCCTGGGAATAGCGGTAGGAGATCGCTACACGCAAATCGCGCAGCAGATTACAAGTTTCCGGGACAATAAGCGGAGCGGAATTATTAAGGATTTAGTGGACTTGAGCAACTCTGGCGTGCCGCCGCAAGCAGTGACTTCCTTGCAGAGCGGTTTTTACACAGGACCTTTTGGCGAGCCGACCGCGGAAATTGTTGGGCCGAAAGTTGGAGCGGAACTGAGGCGCCAGGCGGTGTACGTTACGCTCTATGCTTTGGCGGGCATGTTGGTATATATTGCGATTCGTTTTGAGTGGATCTACGGCGTGGCGGCGGTAATTGCGGTGTTCCACGACGTGCTGATCACGCTGGGATTGTTTTCATTGTTCCACCAGTATTTTGAAATTTCGCTGACGGTAATTGCGGCGCTCTTAACACTGGTCGGATATTCAATGAACGACACGATCGTGATTTTCGATCGCGTGCGCGAAAACAATCGCTTGATGCGGCGGGAACCATTCGCGGATATCGTGAACCGCTCGATTAATCAAACGCTTTCGCGAACGATTCTGACCAGCGGACTTACGTTTTTAACAGTGTTGGTGCTGTTCCTGATGGGCGGCCCGGCATTGCAAAGTTTCTCCTTTGCACTGGTAATTGGAATTGTGGTAGGAACCTACTCAAGTTTTGGAATTGCCGCGCCGCTGGTGGTGGCGTGGAATCGTTGGCAGGGCCCGAAAGTAGCAGTAAGTTCCGGATCCGCAGCCGGTAACAAACCGGGTTCACCGAAGCGGGTAACCGCATAGGCTGAAACCGCAGGAGGTAAGAAATATGTTCGACGATCTAGTTGAGTGCAGTCCGACAGGCAAGGCAAAAACAAAACAGGGCACGACTTTAATTGCCTCGATGGGAATCCAGATCGGACTACTTGCGTTGATGCTGATTATTCCGCTGCTGGTAACTCCGGCTCTTCCCAAGAGCTTCCTGGCGACAATGTTGACAGCTCCTCCGCCGCCCGCGGCTCCTCCGCCGCCCGCTCCGGCAGCGCCCGTGGTGCATGTGAAGCCCATGGCGCATTTGATTGAAGCCGGTAAACTGATGGCGCCGAAATCGATCCCGAAGGAAGTAAACATCATTAAGGAAGACGCACCACCGCCCGACTTGGGTGCGGCGACAACGGTAACCGGCGGCGTGGTTGGCGGCGTTCCTGGTGGACAAATTGGCGGCGTGCTGGGCGGAATCATCGGTGGAGTAAGCACTGCGGCGCCCCCACCTCCTCCGCCACCTCCGGTCGCAACGCCCACTCGTATTACCAAGGGCGGCGACGTCATGATGGCGACGGCGATCAGCAAGGTGCAGCCCGTGTACCCGCAGCTTGCGCGGCAAGCGCGCGTTGAGGGCACGGTGCGTCTACATACGCTGATCGATAAAGACGGTAAGGTCATTGAAGTGATCTACGTTTCCGGGCCGGCGATGTTGGTGCAGTCCGCGATTGACGCCGTGAAACAGTGGAGATTCCATCCGACGATGTTGAACAACACTCCGGTGCAGGTGGAGTGCGTATTCGATCTGAATTTTAAATTGGGTTAGCTGGAAGCGGGCGGCGCGGGCTGGCGGTAGTTCGCGTTGATCGTGAAATAAATAGTGGATGAAACGGTCTTGTCGCCGCTACCGTCAATACGTGAGCGATATTCTGAAGAAAGAAAAAAGGAGCCGATTCGATGCTTGCAAATCTAGCAGTGTGGATGTTGTGGTTACAAGACCAGGGCGGAGCGAGCTGGTCGATACCGGGAATGTGGCACAGCATGCAGTGGGTGGCGAAGGGCGTCATCATTCTGCTGTTCCTGCTTTCGGTGTGGTCGTTTGGCGTAATGATCGATCGTTTTCTAATGTACTCGGCAGCTCGGAAGCAATCGCGGATATTCGTCCAGCAAGTGGCTGGCGCGCTGCGAGAAGGCAAACTCGACGAAGCGATTTCAATCGCCGAGCGCAACAAGAAGAGCCACATCGCGAAAGTTGTTGCGACGGGCCTTTCAGAATTTCAGTCGGCGTCAGCTCAGGTGCCCGACGAAGAAGTTATCGAAGCAGCCAAGCGCGGACTGGAACGCTCGGTGGCTATCGTGCACGCCGAAATGAAGCGCGGGCTTTCTGGCCTGGCTACCATCGGCTCGACGGCTCCGTTCGTCGGACTGTTCGGCACGGTGACCGGTATTATTAACGCGTTTAAGGGCATTGAATCATCGCACGCGACGGGTCTTTCCGCGGTAGCCGGCGGTATTTCTGAAGCGCTGGTAACAACGGCAATGGGCTTGATCGTAGCGGTGCCCGCGGTGTGGGCGTACAACTATTTCACGAACAAAGTCGAATCGTTCGACGTGGAAATGGACAACTCCTCGATGGAGCTGATCAACTATTTCATTACACGGCGGAACGCAAAGAAGTAGGAGCCCATCATGGCCTATAAACCAAAAGCAGGAGCAACGATGGCGGCTCCGAACGTGATTCCGATGGCGGATATCATGCTCGTGTTGCTGATCATTTTCATGGTGGTCACGCCGATGTTAAGCCGCGGCCACGATGTGAATCTGACTCACGTGGACCGGCCCGAAGATCTGCCGAACGCCGACAAGGATGACGCAATCATCGTTGCGGTGGATCGCGAAGGTCACATCTACATCGGTACGAATCAAACAAACGAAGACCAGGTGACGGCCACGATTCGCGATATGGTGAAGGACCGCCTCGAGAAGACCATATTCATCAAGAGCGATAAGCGGGCAAAGTACATTGACGTCACCAAGGTCGTGGACGATGTTCGGTCAGCCGGCGTGGACGAAGTGGGACTATTGACAGAGCGTGTCGAACGGCGCGGTGCAGCAACAACCACTCCGCCGCCAGGCTCGTAGCAGCTTAGTCTCGATACGGCTTGTTTTGCGTGTCGAGAGTTGCCCGGCGGTTTCTCTGAAGCGGAGGTACGCCATGGGAATGCAGGTCGGTAACGGCAAGCGTGGAGTATTAGCAGAAATGAACGTCGTACCTTTGATTGACGTTCTTTTGGTGCTGTTGATTATCTTCATGGCGATTACACCACTGGCGTCGGTAGGACTGAAAGCGGCGGTGCCGCAGCCGGGGCCGGCCGGCGATGGGAAACCGATTGTCGTGCAGGTTTTCGCAGACGGCGGGCTCAAAATCAATGGCGAGAATTCTTCTTGGGATACGCTGGAACCGAGGTTGGCGAATATTTTCAAGCTGCGCTCTGAAAAAGTTGCCTTCGTGAAGGGTGATGCACAGGTTGATTTTTCAGAAGTTGCACGCGCGATTGACGCAATTCGCACGGCTGGTGTAGAACACGTAGGGTTGTTGACGGAAAAAATGTAACAGCTCAAGATGTGGCGGTACCCGGGCGCGAGAATAAATCCCGGCATTTTACAGTAGTTTCTTAATGGAGTAATCCAATGGGAATGTCAGTCGGACAAAAAGGTGGCACGATGGCGGAAATGAACATCGTGCCGTTGATCGATATTTTGCTTGTGCTGCTCATTATTTTCATGGCGATTTCGCCCACGATTTCGATGGGCTTGGACGCGCTGGTGCCTCAGCCGGCCCCGCCGAACCAACAGCAAGACGTGGTAACGCAGCAAGCCACGATCGTGGTGCAGATTATGAACGATGGGAAAGTAGTGAAAATCAACGAAGAAAACTCAACCTGGGATGGGCTGCAGGCGCGGCTGGATCAAATCTTTAAACAGCGCGCGCAAAAAATCGCTTTCGTAAAGGGCGACGATACTGTTTATTTTGGTGACGTGGCCCGCGCAATTGATATTATGCGAGCGGCGGGGATTGATAAGGTTGGCCTTCTGACCCCAAGAATGGAATCGGGCCAGTAAACTGCCTGTAAACTAAAATTGCGCCAGCAGGAAGCGCACGAAGTTTTGCGCGAGACCAGCGAGGCCCGCGTGGGGCACAAAAACAGCGGGCGCCAGGACGGTAATCAAGTATGAATGCTTTTTCCACCAAAATGAATAAGACCAAAATTCGTTCGCTTGTGACCGTCAGCGTTCTGGCGATCACTGTGCTTGGGCTGGGCGGCTGCGACAAGCTGAAGGCGCGCGACCAGTTACAGCAGGGAATGCAGGCGTTTAAGGCCGGACAGACGGATACGGCCATTGAGAATTTTAAAAAGGCCACGGTACTGGATCCGAACCTCTTGATGGCCAAGCTCTATCTCGGCACGGCCTATCAAACCAGCTATATTCCCGGAGCGCCTTCCGACGACAATCAGCGCATGGGAAAGCAAGCGCTTGAGGAATATCAAGAAGTGTTGAACGTGGATCCGAACAATCTGGATGCGATTGACCGCGTGGGAGCGCTGTTGAATGCGATGGCCAGCGTGCCTTTTTCGCCAGAGAAGATGATTGAGTCGAAGACCTACTGGCAGAAGCACATCAGCATTAAGCCGGACGACCCGGAACCGTATTACTGGATCGGAGTAATTGACTGGAACCTGGCGTGGAAGTCGAACATGAACGCGCGTGCCGCGTACAATCACATTCCAGGGAACTACAAGAAACAAATTCATGACGACCAGGCATTGCCGAACGACCTGCGCGAAAAATTTACGGCCGAGCAGGAGAAGACGGTGGACGAAGGCCTGGCGGCGTTGAAGAAGGCCGTCGATCTGAAACCGGACTACGACGACGCCATCGCGTATTTGAGTTTGATGGATCGCCAAAAAGCGGACATGACTGCTGATCCTGCGCAGCGGGACGAATTGCTGAAGACCGCGGATAATTTGATGGATCAGGTGAAGCAGATTAAGCAGAAGAAAGCCGCAGCCCAACCGGGCGCGTAGTTTTCTTTCGTAAACATTTGACGCAGGCCCGCGCGATGCCGCGGGCCTGTTTTGTTTAGCGCGGTTGGTTGTGGACGCCGCAATTTTTCACCCGCAAGCAGAAATCTGATTTACACGGTATAATTGAACTCCTTTGATCACTGTAAATAACATCACTATGCGCTACGGCGCTCGAATACTGTTCGAGGACGTGACCTGCTCGTTCCTCGACGGGCGGCGCTACGCCATTACCGGGCCGAACGGCGCGGGCAAATCCACGTTGATGAAAATTTTGGAAGGCGAAATTGAGCCGACCAAAGGCTCGATCACGCGTCCCAAGAAGCTTGGAATTTTGCGGCAGGATCAATTTGCGTTTGATCAGTTCCGCGTAATCGATACCGTGATCATGGGGAATTCCACGCTGTGGAAGGCGCTGGAAGAACGCGACGCGCTTTACGCGAAGCCGCATGAATCTCTTACAGATAAAGACGGCATGAGGCTGGGCGAGCTTGAGGGAATTGTCGGCGAAGAGGGCGGCTACACGGCCGAAGCCGACGCGGCGATTTTGCTGGATGGGTTGGGCGTGGAATCCGATCTGCACGAACGCAAGATGGGCGAATTGCAGGGCGGACAGAAAGTCCGCGTGCTTCTGGCGCAGGCTCTATTCGGTTCGCCGCCGGCGCTGCTGCTAGACGAGCCTACGAACAACCTGGACTTGGATTCCGTGCACTGGCTGCAGGATTATCTGCTGGAATATCCCGGCGTGCTGATTGTGATTTCGCACGACCGCCATTTTCTGAATAGCGTCAGCAGCTATACGGCGGACATCGACTACCAAACCGTGATCATGTATCCCGGTGGATACGATGACATGGTGATGGCCAAGACGCAGATTCGCGCCAGCATTGAAGCGGATAACGCGCAACGCGAAAAAAAGATCGAGCAACTCAATGCATTCATCGCGCGATTTTCGGCGGGTACGCGCTCGCGCCAGGTAACTTCTCGGCGCAAAGAAGTCGAGCGCATACAAACCTCGGATCTCGCCCGATCGAATATAGCGCGCCCGTATATTCGTTTTGATGTGAACCGGCCATCCGGACGGCATCCTTTGGAAACGAAGGGCTTGAAAAAATCATACGGTGATTTGAAAGTGATTTTGCCTTTCACCACCAGCGTGGCACGCGGCGAAAAAATCGCGCTGATGGGCCGCAATGGTGCGGGAAAAACCACGCTGCTGAAATCGCTGCTGCGAAATGCGCCGGGATATATCGATCCGGCGGAGCATAAATTTCTGATTGATGGCGGCACCTGCACGTGGGGCCATGAAGTCAGCGTAGGATATTTCGCGCAGGATCACGCGGAGTCAATTACGAAAGGTACAACGACGCTTGAGTGGCTCTATCAATTTAATCCGGCGGCGA
>DATBYL010000138.1:0-9833 GCA_036513735.1 Candidatus Acidiferrales bacterium | reverse complement strand
TAGCCACTGACTCAAATAATTCGCAAAACGCACGTGATGCCGCCGAAGCGCAGTTCGATCGAGCGCAAGCGCAACGCGCATCGATGGAAGCCACTCCCGAATCGCACCGCGTGTTGATTCAGTATCAGGAACTCATAAAATCCTACCGCAAAGTTTATCTGCTTTCGTCGAGCGCGAAAGATGTACCACAGGCGATTATGACGGTCGGCGATTTGAATCGAAAGATGGGCGAACTTTTCGATCCGAAGTATTACCAGCTTGCGATTGAAGCCTATCAGTATTTGCAGCGCGAATATCCGACCAGCCGGTACCGCGAAGATGCGCTGCTGGCGATTGGCCATATCCAGAATGACGATTTGCACGACGCGGCGCTCGCTCAGAAAACATTCGAGGAATTCCTGCAGGCGCATCCGCGCTCGACGCGTGCCGCGGAAGTGCGCGCAACGCTGGCAGAGATCAAATCCGGAAATCAATCGGCGAAGAAAGTTATGGCGCCGGTTCCGGCAAGCGCCGCGCCTGCAACACAAACTGGCGCGCAGAAGCCCGCGCGAAATGCGAAATCGGCTGATGATTCTGCGCCGCCGACGCAGTTGATCTCAAATCAAATCACCACGCAGGTGATGGAACCGCCGACCCCGGGAAGAGTTGCCGAGCTTCAGGACATCAAAACGTGGACGACGCCGGACTACACGCGCATCGTGATTAGTTTGGATGGCCCGGTGAAATATCAGGCTGCGCGCGTGGGAAATCCCGAGCGAATTTATTTTGATGTGAATCAGGCGCATCTGACACGCGCCGCCGCTTCGTCAAACGCGCAAGTTCACGGCGATTTAATTAAGAATATTCGCGCCGGACAGAATAAAGATTCCATCGTGCGCGTGGTTCTGGAAGTCGGCCACATAAAGGATTACTCCGTTTTTCTGCTGCGCGATCCGTATCGAATGGTGATCGACGTGTACGCGCCGCCGAATCCGGCTGCCGTCACGACGACTGCGAAGAATTCCGCGCCGGTGCAAAATCCGAAAGTAGCGGACGCGTCCTCGAAGAAATCATCGCCTGTGAAAGATACCGCGGTAAAAACTGCGGCGGCGAAAGAGACGCCGATCATTGCTCAGCCGTCGACGCCTTTGACGGGCCGACACGAATCGGCCCAAGAACAAGCGGCGGATGAAGCGCTGGCAGCGGACATCGCGAAACGGGAATCACTTGCGGGGCAGCCGGACTTTACGAATACGACGGCGAGTAATGCCAAGATTCCTTCGGGATCATTCGCGTATGGGCCATCGGCGCCACCGGCACCGGCTGCAACATCGCCTGAACCGAGCAAAGCAAATTATTTAAAGGCAGGACATTCTAGCGGACCGAAACTTGCGCCTTCGCCATCGCCTTCACTTCCCCGCGATGGACAGCAGTCGCTGAGCCGCGCGCTGGGATTGAAAGTCGGCCGCATCGTGATTGACGCCGGACACGGCGGACACGACACCGGCACAATCGGTCCGGGCGGCTTGATGGAAAAAGATTTGTGCCTCGATGTCGCGCTGCGCTTGGGCAAAATGATTGAAGAGGGATTGCCGGGCGCGGAAGTGGTTTACACGCGCAGCGACGACACTTTT
This sequence comes from Candidatus Acidiferrales bacterium, assembly GCA_036513735.1. Taxonomy (GTDB): domain Bacteria; phylum Acidobacteriota; class Terriglobia; order Acidiferrales; family UBA7541; genus DASTCZ01. The sequence goes on along the minus strand of DATBYL010000138.1, from coordinate 8,220 downwards.
ATTCCGCTCGAGGAACGCACTAATATCGCGAATCAAGCGAAGGCCGACCTGTTTATTTCCATTCACGCGAACTCGAGTCCGGATTCCAGCGCGCGGGGAGTGGAAACTTATTATCTGAATTTCTCCCCGTCTTCGGAAGCGATGGCCGTTGCGGCACGAGAAAATGCCACTGCGCAAAGCAGTGTGCACGATCTGGAAAGCCTGGTGCAACGAATTGCGCGGAATGAAAAAATTGAAGAATCGCGCGAACTGGCGTCCGACATTCAAGACTCTCTTGCGGAGCGCCTCGAGCGCGTCAACAAGAACATTCGCAATCGCGGCGTACGGAAAGCTCCGTTCGTGGTGTTGATTGGCGCGAATATGCCCTCGGTGCTGGCGGAAATTTCGTTCATTAGCAATCCGGCTGACGAAGTGGCTCTCGCCAAACCCGATGGGCGCGAGCACGTTGCCGAGGGACTCTACAAAGGAATTCAAGCGTATCTGCAAAGCACGAATAGTCTTGCCGCAAATCAGACCAAACCACTGCCCAATGCAGGCTCCGCCGGGCTGGCACATTCCGGGAACCAAAAGTAAGATTACTGTGTCTAATGTAGAGAGAGGTGCCCCGTGCGCAGAATTGTGTTTGTGTGTTTGCTGGCCGTTGCGGCGCTGATTCCTTTCCAGCGCGCTTCGGCGCAGTCGTCCGCGCTTCCGGATGGCTTCGGTGAGTGGACCAAAGTACCGGGCCTTACGTTTGAGATCCCACCTCTGTTGGACTCAGCTGCGAACGCACAGCTTATGCAAGAATTCGGATTCAAATCCTCCGAGCAGGCGGGCTACGCGCACGGGAAAGACAAATTAGGTGTCGCGCTCTACCAAATGGTCGATCCCACCGCCGCCTACGGCGCATTTACCTACTTCCGCCCAGAGAACATGCCGTCATCAAAAGTGACGCAATATGCTGCCGTCTCGCCAGATCGCGCTTTGATTGTCGTCGGAAATTTTCTTCTGGACGTAACCGGCCAGCGCCTCGACCATTCGACGGAAGCGCTGCAAGCTCTGGTGGCTAGTGTGAAACCGAAGGCGGATCCACGACCCTATCCGAACATCGGCGATCATCTCCCGATAAAAGGCATGATCCCGGGTTCCGAGCATTATGCGTTAGGCCCACTGGCATTGCAGAAATTCCTGCCTGTGGGCAGCGGCGATTGGATTGGCTTCTCTCAGGGTGCTGAAGCTGTGCTGGCGCGTTATCACAAAGGCGGCCAGGAAGTTACCGTAGTGATCGCCGAATATCCCACCCAGCAAATCGCGGGCAAACGTTGGGACGCGATGACCCCGATCGTTCATCCAAATCCGCCAACGCCGGAAAATGCGAATCGCGTGGTCGGCTCGCTACGTAGAGGCGACTTGATTGCTCTCGCTGTCGCTCCACGTGCCGGAGAATTCCCAGACGGACTTTTGCGGGACATCACATTCGGCCACAACGTCACGTCGAACGAAGGAAAATTCAAGGCTACCGAGAAGAGCATGCCGGTTTATATCGTCGGCGCATTTGTAGGTGCCGGCGCGATTATGCTACTCGCAATTGTTAGCGGTCTGGGCTTCGCGATCGTGCGCATCGTGGTGAAAAAGTTTTATCCTGGAAAGGTTTTTGATCGCCGGAAAGACATGGAAGTCATCCAATTGGGACTTTCAGACCGTCCCGTAAACATGAAGGATTTTTACTAGTTGGGCGGTTCGCAGGCTGTGCAGAACCGGTGCAAGAAGCCAGCAATTCTGTGGATTTCCTCGTAAGCTGCTGAAAATAAATGGGTTTAAGTCCAATGGTTTCAATGCGTTATTCGCTTGACGCTGAAATCCGCGCTCTTTTACACTCGCCTCGAGGAAATTGGTTCTGTGCCTTCCGCGCATAGGCCCGGAACGATTCTCCCCTCCCGAGAGCCTGCTCTAACGAGCGGGCTCTCTGCTTTTTGCATCATACTTCTCTGACCGAGATTCCTTTCCCGGTCGGAGGCCCCTGATGAGGATCTTCCTACTTCTTCTGCTTCTGCAATCGAGTTCTACTCCGTTGACGCCGGCGACGCCACCATCCGGTCCACCAGCGATCGTCGTTCAAGCAGTGGACCAAGATTACCTCCCAATACCCGGAGCGACAGTTACGGTTAGCGCCGTCGCAAACAAATCCCACTCAGTTTCTGCTCGCACTGGCGACAACGGTTCGGCAGAGTTCTTTGTGCCGGCCGAGGCAGATTATTTGGTCGAAATCAAAATGCAAAATTTCAAAGTCGCCCGGCTTAAACATCTTCATATCTCGAAGCCGTCAACGCCGCAACATACAGCTTACGTTCAGCTCGTAATGAAGTTCTCCGGTGTAACTGTGACCGTCGACTAGCCGCCTCCATACTTGCCGCTAACCAAATCCATTCCCGCTCGTCTTACCTGTTGACATTCAACAGAACTCGCCGTACTCTCCTGTTGAATTTCAACAGGGAGTATTTTTTCAAGGAGGCTCACCATTTCCGACCCACGCACGGAAGTTCTGCAAGGCACTTTGGATCTGATGATCCTGAAAACGCTCGATACCATGGGCGCACAGCACGGCTACGGCATAGCCCGCCGCATCGAGCAACTATCTAACGATCTGTTGCGCATGAATCAAGGAACGCTTTACCCCGCCGTCCTGCGGCTTGAGCAGCGCGGATGGATTAGCTCGAAGTGGGGACTTTCCGAGAACAATCGCCGCGCAAAATTTTATTCCATCACCCGAGCCGGGCAACGCCAACTCGCCGCGGAAACGGAAAACTGGGAACGCGTCGCGGGAATTATCGCGCGTATGCTGGGGCAAACGCAGGGAGCTTAAGTTCCATGTCGAGGATCGCCACCACGCTTCGCGAAACCGCCTCCCGCATCTGCGGGTTATTCGCAAAGCGCCACGTTGACGCTGACCTCGAAGACGAATTCGCAGCTCATCTCGATCTGCTGACCGAAGAAAACATTCGCCGCGGGATGCCGCGCAAAGAAGCGCATTACGCTGCAAGGCGCGAATTCGGCCGCGTCGAACAAATCAAACAAACCTATCGCGAACGGAGGGGATTGCCCATGCTCGAAACTTTCCTGCACGATTTGCGTTACGGCGCGCGCATGCTGGTCAAAAATCCGGGCTTCACGGCAATAGCCGTGCTCACTCTCGCGCTGGGAATCGGCGCGAACACCGCCATCTTCAGCGTCGTGAATTCCCTGCTTCTCACGCCGCCACATTACAAGCAACCTGACCGCTTGGTGATGGTGTGGGAGCAGAGACCTTCCGGAAATTGGTTTCAAGGAACGGTTTCTCCTGCAAATTATTTTCAGTGGCAGGATCACAACACGGTGTTCGAGCAAATGGCGGTGATGTACGACGACCATTTGACTCTCACCGGAGATAACTCCGATCCCGAGCAAATCGCGTATCAAGGTGTTTCTTCAAACTTGCTCTCGATGCTGGGAACAGACCCGATCATCGGCAGAACTTTCTTCCCGGAAGACGCTGTGCCTCGCAAGAATGATGTGGTTATCCTGAGTTTTGGTCTGTGGCAACGGCGGTTCGGAGGCGACTCGCAGATCGTCGGCAAGAAGATTGAAATCGAAGGCCAGCCTTGCAGGGTGATCGGAGTGATGCCCCGCGGATTTCAACTTTTCATAAAGAGAGGCTCATTCACGAGCGAGCAGGCTGAAATTTGGACGCCGATTCCCTTCACGGAAAAATCGCGCGTGCCTCGTGGCCGCTATCTGACAGCGGTAGCACGGCTGAAACCCGGCGTGACAATTGGCCAAGCGCAATTACAAATGGATTCAATTGCAGTCGCCCTTGAGAAACAGTGGCCGGATTTCGACAAGGGCTGGGGCGTGAAACTAATTCCTCTCAAGGACCAGCTCGTCGGTAATTTGCGCCAGCCGCTGCTAATCCTACTCGGAGCCGTTGCGTTTGTGTTGCTGATGGGCTGCACGAACGTGGCGAACTTGTTGCTTGGCCGCGCTGCGGGAAGGCAACGGGAAATTGCCGTTCGCGTGGCGCTGGGCGCGGACCGAAAGCGTGTGATTCGTCAACTCCTCACGGAGAGCCTTCTGCTTTCCGCGCTCGGCGGAATCGCCGGACTCCTGCTCGCCATTTGGGGCACGAAAGCGCTTCTTGCCCTCGGTCCTAAAAATATGCTCGCTGGAACTCCCGTCATCGTCGATTGGCGCGTTCTGGCTTTTACAACGACCGTATCGCTGGCCACGGGAATTCTTTTCGGACTCGGCCCATCCCTCGTGGCGCTTTCGGCCGACGTCAATAAAACGCTGAAGGAAGGCGGACGCGATGCATCATCCGGCAGACGAGGAAATCGTCTAAGGTCTGCCCTGGTAATCGCCGAACTGACTTTGGCGGTGGTAATTCTCGTCGGCGCCGGCTTGTGTTTGCGGAGTTTTTATTTTCTGAACTCAGTGGATCCCGGCTTCAATCCTCACAACCTGCTCACCATGAAGTTGTCCCTTCCAAACGCCTCGTATAAGGAAGACGCGAAGAAAATTGCCTTCTTCCAGCAATTGCGCGACCGTACCGCCGCGCTTCCCGGCGTGATTTCCGCCAGCGCGGATAGTTGGCTGCCATTTACCACCATGGGTGCGGCAACCGGATTTCAAATTGAAGGCCAGCCTCAATTATCCAGCTCCGATCAGCCCGTCACGGATGTTCGCGTAGTTGAGCCAGATTATTTTCACACCATGGCCATCCCGCTAATCGCAGGGCGCGAGTTCAACGAGCAGGAAGCGTCCGTTCCGTCCCACGTGATCATCATCACTCAGGCTCTTGCGACAGGATATTTCCACGGCGAAAGTCCAATCGGAAAACGAATCACCGTCGCGATGGGCGGCAATACCGAAAAATTCCCGTCGCTTATCGTCGGCGTTGTTGGTGATGTGAAGCACGAAGGACTGAACACGATTGCCGGGCCTATGGTCTATTGGCCGCATCCAGAATTGCCTTTTCCGTTCATGACGTTCGTCATTCGCACAACGGGCAATCCGCTCGCTTTGATTGGTTCCGTGCGGCAAGCGGTCAAACAGCTCGATCCCGGTCTGCCGGTTTCAGACGTCGCCACGATGGAGCAGCGCATGTCTGATTCCGCAGCCGAGAGCCGCTTCAGCACACTATTGCTGGGGATTTTCGCGGTCGTGGCAATCGTGCTGGCGACTGTCGGGATTTATGGCGTCACGTCGTATGCGGTCACCGCGCGTCAGCACGAAATTGGAATCCGAATGGCAGTCGGTGCACAGCCTGCTGACGTGGAGCGCATGTTTATTCGCCGAGGCATCGCACTCACACTGACGGGTCTCGCGCTGGGGCTTATTGCTTCCTTCGCGCTTACAAGACTAATGGGCGGACTACTGTTCGGTGTCACGCCGCACGACCCGCTCACATTTGTTGCGATGGCGGCGCTGCTGCTGATCGTAGCAATGCTCGCTTGTTATATTCCGGCGCGCCGGGCGACGCGCGTAGATCCGCTCGTGGCGCTTCGATATGAATGATCTCTCGAAGGAATTGACGCGATGACCAGGCTACGCGAATTCGGAAAACGGCTCGGCGGATTGTTCGGCAAGGGACGCCGCGATGACGACCTCGAAGACGAATTCGCCGCGCACCTTGATCTTCTGGCCGAAGAAAATGTTCGTCGAGGCATGACGCACGAAGAAGCCTATTACGCCGCGCGCCGCGAATTCGGCGGCATTGAACAAACCAAAGAGCTTTATCGTGAACGGAGGGGGCTGCCCGTGCTCGAAACTTTCCTGCAAGATTTGCGCTTTGGCGCGCGCATGCTGCGCAAGAACGCCGCGTTCACTACAATTGCCGTGCTTACGCTCGCGCTCGGCATCGGCGCGACAACTTCTATATTTAGCGTCGTAGATATCTTGCTGCTGCGCCCGCTTCCCTTTCCGAATTCAAACCGCGTTGTCATGTTGCAGGAAGCCATCCCAAAGATGGTGCCCGGGAAATTGGGCGTGCCCGCGCCCGACGTGGCCGATTTCCGACGCCTAAGCCACTCGTTTGAAGATCTCGGCGCATTTCAGTCCGTCGCGATGGATCTTTCCGGTAGCGGCACCCCCACGCGTGTCGCTGTAACGCGAACATCCGCGGCCGTGTTTCAAATTTTGGAAACTGCGCCGGCGATGGGAAGAACAGTCACCGAGGGCGAAGACAAGATCGGAAATAATGTTGCTGTTCTGAGCTATTCGCTCTGGCAAGCACGGTTCGGCGCGGCCCCGGATGCCGTCGGCAAAACAATTATTCTCAACCGGCAACCCTATAGCGTGATTGGCGTAATGCCCAAGGAATTTGTGTTTCCCCCGAGCGGACTCGCTCGCTTCAGTCCCGCTCAAGTGTGGACGCCGATCGCGCTGAACTCATTTGAGCTTGGACACAGCGCTGACAATTTCGATTTCGGCGTCCTGGCGAAACTAAGGTCCGGCGTAACGCTGGCCAACGCCAACTCCGATGTGACAGTTGCCGCGCGACAAATTCAAACACAATTGTGGCCCGCGGAATTCCAGGACACATCGAAAATGGCGCTCGAAGCCAGCGTTACTCCTCTGGCAGAGATGGTTGTGGGCTCGACGCGCACGCTGCTCATGCTGCTGCTCGGCGCGGTCGGCCTGCTGCTGTTAATTTCCTGCGCGAATGTGGCGAATCTGATGCTTGCGCGCGGGACGGAACGCCAGAAGGAAATTGCGGTGCGCATTGCGCTCGGTGCGGGACGCATGAGGGTGGTGCGGCAGCTATTAGTGGAAAGCAGTTTGCTCGGGTTGATCGGCGGTGCGCTCGGTCTATTCGTCGCCTATGCAGGTGTGAAGGAGTTGGCCGTGCTCGCCGAAAGAATTCTGCCGCGCACGCAGGAAGTTGGACTCGACCATACCGTTCTTCTCTTCACGCTAGTCGTTTCCGTGGCGTCCGGCATTCTATTCGGAATTGTGCCGGCGCTTTCCGCGACGAAAACCGATTTGAATAAATCGCTGAAAGATGCCGGGCGCACCAAATCGGACGCGCGAGGAAACCGCGGGCTTCACGATGCATTCGTCGTCACACAAATCGCTCTGGCGCTGGTGCTTGTGGTCGGATCGGGCCTGCTCATCCGCAGCTTCATCCGCGCACGCGATACAGATCCTGGATTCCATCCGGAAAATACTGTTGGCCTTTCTATTTCACTGAATGGCCCCCAGTACAAACAATTATCGGAAATTCAAACTTTCTACGATCGCGTCACCGCTCAGTTGAGCGCGCTGCCCGGCGTGTCGTCGGCTGGCATGAGCACGGATTTGCCGATGAACTCAGGATGGACGCACGGATTTACCGCCGAAGGCCACGAAGACGAGCAACGCCATGGGATGCCTGTGGATTTTCACACTTTGGTGGGCGGGGATTATTTTCATACGCTCGGGATTCCGCTGGTGCGCGGCAGATTTTTCAACGATGACGAGATGCACGGCAAAGGCGATGCGGTGATCATCAGCGAAGGGATGGCAAAACGATACTGGCCCGGCGAAGATCCCATTGGCCGCCGCCTGCATTGGGGGCGCATAGCGGATTCGATGGATAGTCATCCCTGGCTGACAATCGTGGGGGTTGTGGGCGACGTGAAACAGGGTCCGTTGGACGCCGCCACGAAACCGCACACCTATGAAACTTTTGAGCACATGTGCATGGATCCGAACATTCCCATGTGTACCGGACGCATCATGCTAGTGCGCTCGCAATCGGCCGTCGGCGCGGTGATTCCTTTAGCGCGAAATATTGTTCAACAAATGGATCCGCAGCAGCCCATCGGACGCGTTTGGGTCATGAACGATATTATTTCAAACTCTCTCGCGCCCCGCCGCTTCAATACTTGGCTGCTCGCCGCGTTTGGTTTCGGCGCGCTTCTGCTTGCGGCCATCGGAGTTTACGGCGTGATTTCCTACAGCGTTTCACAGCGCACGCGCGAACTCGGCGTGCGTCTTGCACTTGGTGCGCAACCCGCGGACATTTTGCGGTTAGTTCTGCGCAAAGGATTGGTACTCGCGGCGATTGGACTGGCAATTGGCATCGGCGCGTCGCTGGCAACAACGCGAGTAATGTCGAGCCTGCTCTACAACGTGAGCGCAACCGATCCGCTCACATTCGTCGCCGTGGGCGCGTTGCTTGTAATCGTAGCACTTGCGGCCTGCTGGATTCCGGCGCGCCGTGCG
>DATBYL010000137.1:0-7343 GCA_036513735.1 Candidatus Acidiferrales bacterium | reverse complement strand
CATCCGAATTCCAATCTCCTGCGTTCTTTGACTCACCGAGTATGCCATCACCCCATAAGTTCCAATCGCCGCAAGCAGCAACGCCAATCCGCCAAATCCCGACAGCAATTCCGCCGCAAAGCGCGGCGCAGTAAGTAGTTCATCCACTAGACCAGTAACAGTGCTCACCCTCCGAAGTGGCATGGCCGGGTCGAGTGATTTCAAAACGGCTTGCACGCTCGGAATTGCTTCGTTCGGCTCACCCTTTGTCCGGACGTAAAGACTCGCATTGGGCGAATACATTTGTTTAAGCGCAAAATACAAAAGCGGCTGCGGCGGCTCTCCCAATGTTTGCGCCTTCACCGTTCCCACCACGCCGATCACTTCAGCTTTCCACGACTGCGCAATGAAACTCAACTGCTTACCGATGGGATCTTTTCCGCGCCACAAATGGTCCGCCAACGCCTGATTGATCACCACGACGTGGCCCGCTTGCGCATCGTCGCGATCGTTCACATCTCGGCCTCGCCGCAAGGGGATTCCGGCTGCGGAAAAATAACCGGAGCCCACCGCAATCACGGGGAATATCGATCCATTCCGAGGGTCGGACGCGTCAACGCCCTCAGGGAAAGTCGTATAGACGAGACCGAGGTCGAATGGCTCCATGTTTGAAATGCCAACGTCGGCGACCATCGGTAGCGCGCGCACTCGATCCGTAGCGTCTCGATAATATTGTTCGGCTCGACCTTGGGAATAGTGTTCGGCTCCGGGATTCAGAAATACAATCAGCTCGTGCTTTGTCTCGAATCCCGGATCCACGTGCTGCGCGTTACGTAGGCTGTGGATGAACAATGCGGAACCTGCCAGCGCGATCAGGCAGAAAGCAATTTGCGCCACCACCAAAATCCCGCGAAGCCCATACCAGCGGCCTGTGCCGCTTGGCCCATCCGTGCGATCTCGGAGCGAGGCCATTTGTTCAGGCTTGGAAGCCTGTAGCGATGGCGCCAGTCCGAACAACAATGTCGCTAGAAGCGATAGTCCGAGCGTGAACAGCAGCACTCGACCGTCCAGTGAGAAGTCCAGACCTCGTGGCCTGCCGCCGGGCAAGAGCGTCCACAAAAGATCCCTCGCCCAATACGCGCAGACGATACCCATCGCGGCCGCTGTCAGCCCAAGCAATAAACTTTCTGTCAGCAACTGACGGATTACGCGTCCACGCGACGCGCCAAGCGAAAGCCGTATGGCGAACTCGCGTCGGCGCTGCACGGCACGCGCTAGCAAGAGATTGGCTACATTCCCGCAGGCGATCAGTAGCACTAATCCAACGATCGACATCATCAGGGTGCCCATAAGCAAAAACAGACTATGCTGAGCCGGCGGCACATTGGTTTCGCTCAGCGGCACTAGCTCGACGTTACGCCCGGCGTTATCCGTGGAATAAAGCTCCGCGAGCCGTTCGCCCAAGGCCTGCATGGACGCTTTCGCGCTGACAAGGGAGACGTTCGGTTTCAAACGTCCAACCATGTAAACCACCCAACTCCTCCGGCGCGCGAATGCGGGCTTCCGCGCATCAGTCACCAATTGGTCATGCATCATCATGGGAGCCCACAGCGCCGGACTTCCAATGACACCCAGTTGTTTGAATTCCTTCGGCATCACGCCAATGACGCTGTAGTCTTGGCCGTAGAGCCGAATGTTCTTACCCAAAATGTTGGGATCGGCACCGAATGTCGTGTTCCAAAATCCATAACTCAGAACGACGACGGGGCGAGCACCGGGCACTTGATCCTCATTCTCACCAAAACCTCTTCCGATGGCGGGACGCACACCGAGAATGTCAAAGAAATCCCAATTGACGAGTTGAACGTGAACGAATACCGACCTAGCGGAACCTGAGACTTCCATTTCATCGTTTGCGTCCATGAACATCGATAGCCCTGAGAACGCTTGATTTTTTTCCCGGTAATCTTTGGCGTTCAGGTAAGAGGATTGTAGGAACTCCAATACTTTGCCATCCGCGGTCTGCTGCTTGGCATAAACCACAATCGCCCTCGACGGGTCTTTCACCGGAATGGACTGAAGGAATACAGCCTTTAGCAGCGTGAAAATCGTCGTCGTTCCGCCAATTCCCAGCGTCAAAGACAGTATTGCAACTGCCGTGAATCCGGGATTTTTCGCCAGCGTACGAATCGCGTAACGAATGTCTTGCCACAGAGTTCCGAGGCTATTCATCGCTTCGCACCTCATTCCGCAAACGAATCTGAGCGTCCAAAATCCCTCGCGCAAAAACATATTCCCGCCAACATTCGCGGTCAAGCTCTAGTTCAGCGGTCCATTCGCACTCTTGCTTCCGCGCGTCCAATCACGCACGATAGTCCAGCATGTCAGCATTTAAAAATGTCGAAGCGTTCCTTCTCGCCGGAGGGAAAAGTTCGCGCATGGGCCGTGACAAAGCGTTGCTGGAATTATCCGGCGCGCCGATGATTCAACGCACCGCCGATCTCCTCACCATGCTCGTCACAAAAACTACATTGGTAATTTCCTCAACTCAATCGAACAATCCCGGTGATACGAATCGCTATTTTAATTTCGGGTTGCCCACGCTTGCAGATTCTTGGCCGAGCTTCGGTCCACTCGGCGGAATTGCAACTGCGCTCGCCACCGCGCAATCAAAGTGGTGCCTGATTCTAGCGTGCGATATGCCGTTCCTCACAAAAGAATGGCTCGCATTTCTGCTCAGCTGCTCCGCGCGATCGGAATCCGAAGCGTCACAACAGATCGACGCATTTATTCCAGAAACCACTCGCGGGCTGGAACCGCTCTGCGCGATTTACCGCGCAAGTTGCGCGCCAATTTTAGCCGCAACGCTCAATCGCGGAGTCCGCAAAGTCACCGACGCGCTCGCAGATCTAAAACTGCATCGCATCACCGAAAATGAATGGCGGCAATTCTCACCCGATGGAAATCTTTTCGGAAATTTAAATACCTGGCAGGATTATCTCGAAGCCCAGCAACGTCTCAAATCCCGAACGGTTTTGCCCTTGTAGTGCCAGCCTTCAGGATGGCATCTTGCCTTTACAAAATCCGCTCCTCACCGGAATAAATCACAAATCTCTGCCCGCGCAGAAATCCAACCAGCGTCAATCGCATTCGCCGCGCCAATTCCACGGCCAAACTCGAAGGCGCGGAAACACTCGCCACCACCGGAATTCCTGCGACGATCGACTTCTGCACAATCTCAAATCCACCGCGCCCGCTCGCCAATAAGACACAATCACTGATCGGAACTCTTCCATTCAACAACGCCCAACCAATCACTTTATCCACGGCGTTGTGCCGTCCGATATCTTCGCGCAGCACAATCAAATTACAGGTCGAATCAAATAGCGCGGCAGCGTGAAGTCCTCCCGTTCGGCCAAATGTTTCCTGCGAAGGGCGCGCTAAATCCGGCAATTTACAAAGCATATCCGCGCTGATTCGGAATCCGGAATTTAGCGGACGAATATTTCGCGCGCGTACCGAATCAATGGATGCTTTGCCGCAAACTCCGCAACTGGAATTCGCCGCGAAATATCGCCGTGAACCCACCGAAGGAATTTGCGCTCTTCGCGCCAATTTCACGCGCACCAAATTTCGCCCGCGCACGGGAATTATTATCTCCGCAAGTTGCGCGCGCTCTTCAATAATTCCCTCCGTCAACAAAAACCCCGCGGCAAGTTCTTCATCATTTCCGGGAGTTCGCATCGTAACCACAAGCGGTCTGCGGCCAATCAGAATTTCCAGCGGCTCTTCCGCGGCAAGATAATCTTCCACTCGGCGCGTGTTTCCTTCGCGCCATTCAACCACTTGAGTAATTTCAACGCTTCGCGCCGATTTAATTGCAGGACTTTCTCGCGTGGAATTAATGGAATTAATTGCTGAAGTTTTTTTTGCGGAAGCCAACTCTAGCCTCCGCGTGTGTGCATCTCGAGATGAGTATCCAGCCGTAGCATTTCCACCGGCACAAAAACTCCGCGCCCCGGTTGCGCCGCGCGCAATTCCGCGCCGCGATCCGCGCGCCACGTCCACACACGCGCGATTTCCGCCGAAATGGTTTCACGCGATGCGCCCGCGCGAATTAATTTTCGCAAATCAATTCCCTGCTGCGCATATAAACACAAATACCACAAACCATCGGCCGTCACTCGGCTGCGATCGCATTTCCGGCAAAATGGCGCGGTCGTCGACGCGATAATTCCAAAAACAGCTCCATCTTCCAATCGATATCGCTCCGCGGGCGCGCTCGAATCCGCATTCAATGGCACAATTTTCCCGTATCGCTTTTCCAATGACGCGAGAATCTGCGCGCGCGAAAAAACTTTTTCCGCCGACCAATCCGTCGCGCCGCCAACATCCATATATTCAATAAATCGGACCTCCGCATTTTGTTCGCGTCCAAATTCAATCAGGTCAGCAAGCTCGTCGTCGTTGAATCCGCGAATCACAACCGCATCGATTTTTGTTCCGCGGAATCCCGCATCCTGCGCCGCACGAATTCCCGCCAGAACATTCGGATGCATATCCTGTTTCACCAGCGCGCGAAATCGCGCAGGTTGCAGCGTATCCAAACTAATTGTTAAGCGTCCGAGTCCTGCTGCGTGAAGCGCCACCGCCTGCTCGCTCAACAAAGTTCCATTCGTTGTGAGCGCAAGATCCTTCACGCCGGAATTCGCCGCCAGCATTCCAATCAACGTCGGCAAATCCCGCCGCAACAACGGTTCGCCACCCGTCAAACGAATTCGCGAAACTCCGAGACCGGAGAAAACTTCTACGAGCGCGTCAATTTCTTCAAACGTGAGCAATTCTTCGCGTGGAAGCCAGGTGTAATCCTCGAGCGGCATGCAATATTGGCAACGCAAATTGCAGCGATCCGTAACCGAGAGCCGCAAATTCGCGAGCGGACGGCCGAGCGTGTCCTTCAAAACGCTTTCAGCCGTCGCAGATGAAATCATCGTCGCCACTTACATCATCCTAGTTCGCTGATTGGAGCGCGTCAAACTCGCGGTGGTAGTTTTTATTTATGTCGCTCTAGCCTTCGTCCTGATACTGCGTCTTCAGTTTTGCGATCACGTTTGGATCCGCGAGTGTTGTTGTGTCGCCAAGAACGCGGCCTTCAGCAACGTCGCGCAAAAGACGGCGCATAATTTTCGCGCTGCGCGTTTTTGGAAGCTCGCTGCAAAAGAAAATATCGTCGGGCTTTGCGATGGCGCCAATTTTTACTGCTACATGCTGACGAATTTCTTCTTTCAGCGAGTCACTTGCCGTTGCAGAATCCCTTAGCGTGACAAACGCCGAAATTCCCTGCCCTTTTAATTCATGCGATCGTCCGATCACCGCTGCTTCAGCAACTGCGGGATGATCCACCAGCGCGCTTTCCACTTCGTACGTAGAAATGCGATGTCCTGCAACATTCATCACGTCATCAACGCGGCCAAGCAGCCAGAGATATCCGTCAGGATCAACTTTGCAACCATCGCCGGTGAAATATTTTCCGGGATATTGCGACCAATAATTTTGAACGTATCTTTCCGGATCGCCATAAATTCCGCGCAGCATCGAAGGCCACGGACGCGTGAGCAATAAATATCCGCCCCCACCGGGACCGACTTTATTTCCTTTTTCGTCCACCACTTCCGCTTCGATTCCGGGAAACGGACGCGTCGCAGAACCGGGTTTCGTTGCAACAATTCCGGGAAGCGGAGTAATTAAAATCATTCCGTTTTCTGTTTGCCACCAAGTGTCAACAATCGGGCAGCGCTCGTGTCCAATATTTTTGTGATACCACATCCAAGCTTCAGGATTAATCGGCTCGCCGACGGTGCCGATCAATCGCAAAGTTTTCAAACTATATTTTTCCGGCCACTCGCTTCCCCATCGCATGAAAGTGCGAATGGCAGTGGGGGCGGTGTACAAAATATTCACAGCGTACTTATCTATGATTTCCCAGAAGCGTCCGCGATGCGGCGCGTCGGGAGTTCCTTCGTATAAAAGTGTGGTGCAACCGTTTGCGAGAGGGCCGTAAACGATATACGAATGACCTGTGATCCAACCGATGTCTGCGGTGCACCAATAAACGTCGTTGTCCTTGATGTCGAAGATGTAGTAGTGAGTTGTGCTTGCACCGACTAAATAACCGCCTGTTGTGTGAACGACTCCTTTGGGTTTTCCGGTTGTGCCGCTTGTGTAGAGAATGAAAAGCAGGTCCTCGGAATCCATTGGTTCAGCGGCGCATTCGTCGGAAGCGGTTTCCATTGCTTCGTGCCACCAAATATCTCGGCCTTCCTTCATCGGTGCTTTTGCGGAGGAATCTATTTTGGCGACGCGTTCGACGACGACTACATTTGTGATGCTTGGAGTTTGCGCGAGTGCTTCGTCGGCGCGTCCTTTTAGAGTGACGACAGTTCCGCGTCGCCAAGCTCCGTCAGCAGTGACGAGAACTTTGCAGGTTGCGTCATTGATGCGTTCGCGGAGAGCTTCGGCGGAGAAACCGCCGAAGATTACGCTGTGAGCTGCGCCGATTTTCGCGCAGGCCAACATTGTGATGGGCAATTCGGGAATCATTCCCATGTAAATTGCGACGCGATCGCCTTTGCGCACGCCGAGAGATTTCAAAACGTTTGCGAATTTATTTACTTCGCGCTGCAACATTCCGAAAGTGATGACGCGCGAATCGCCGGGTTCGCCTTCCCAAATTATGGCGGCTTTATTTCGGCGCGATGAGGCGGCATGGCGGTCAACACAATTGTGGGTGATATTTAATTTTCCGCCGAGAAACCATTTTGCCCACGGCGCATTCCATTCAGAAATTTTGGCCCACTTTGTAAACCAATCGAGACGTTCCGCTTGCTGCGCCCAAAAAGTTTCCGGATCGCGGAGCGCGCGTTCGTAAATTTCCGGATCGTTGGCGTTGGCCTGCTTCCGAAATTCTTCGGAGGGAGGAAATTTTCGGTTCTCCTCGAGGAGAGCGTCGAGATTTTCTTCGTGCTTCGCGTCGGACATTGTTTGGCTCCGTGAACTGCGTCGCGGTAAGGATGCTCATTCTACGTTGCAGGAGTGTTAAGGCTCAATAGGGGTGGGTGGAGTTTTATTTTTGAGGATGACGATCGGGTTAACATAAAGCGGGATTTGGGAGTGAAAAACTGCATTATAATGCAGTTTTTGGGGAGGAAATCGCGAAAAGTGCATTATAGTGCAGTTTTTGGGGAGCGGAAAAATAGGAGGAAACGACGAAGATAAAGGCGTTGAACGCAGAGACGCAGAGTACGCAGAGAAAGATAAAACCAAATGCGAAAAGCAAAAGCAGGTCCCTCGCAGCTCGGGATCAC
>DATBYL010000136.1:0-7412 GCA_036513735.1 Candidatus Acidiferrales bacterium | reverse complement strand
ATCTTATCCAATTGTCAAAGAGCAAAACCCCCTGTCCAGCAGGAAGTCCAATAAGGCAGAAGGGGATAATACATAAACTGTGTGAAAGAGTCAAGGATCAAATGGAGATGTCGAGGGGAGATATTCACAGCGAGATTTTATGACTGGAGGCGGGTTTCTAAGAGTGGGCGGGATGGGGGAAATGCGCGGACTAGTGAAGGCTGGGGCAGTGCAACCTGTGGCGCGGAGGAGTATTCTAATTTTGTAGCGGGAGACTGTGTGATTGGGCGGGACTCTGCACGGAGAAAGTCATGACGGATGGGACGACGGGAAAATTAAATTTTATGAGATCGAAATCTTATATGAACTCTAAATCGGCGCGGATGCATTTGGGAATATTGGGATTCGCGGCGAGCGCGGTTTGCGGATTTATTTTTGTGGCGGGTGGAACGGCGCAGACGGCTGGGCCGATACGTCCGGTGAATCCGCCGGCGAGCACGGCTCCGGCAACACCAGCGGGTGTTCCGGTGGGGCCTTCGAGCGCGTCGACGCGTGTGCCGGTGAAGCAGACGACGAGTATCACGTTGCCTCCGCCGACGATTCCGATCGAGCAGATTATTCAGAAATTTGCGGCGAAGGAATCGGCGTTCAAGGAAGCGCGCGGAAATTATACGTACACACAGACGGTTACGGTGAAAGACTTTGAGCCGACGGGCGAGCAGTCCGGCGAATACCATATGGTGGCGGATATTATTTTTACTCCCGAGGGGAAACGATTTGAGAATGTGACGTTTGCGCCGATGAATACGCTGGCGCATCTGATGCTTTCTCCGGAAGATAAACAAGACTTGGAAAATATCCAGCCCTTCGTGCTGACCACGGAAGAACTGCCGAAGTACGACATTAAATACGTGACGCACGAGCCGGTGGATCAGCTGACGGCGTTTGTTTTCGATGTGGCGCCAAAGAAAATTGAACATGGACAGCGATATTTTCAGGGACGCATCTGGGTGGAAGACAAGGATTTTGCGATTGTGAAGAGCCACGGCAAGGCCGTACCGGATCAAAAAGGAAATATCGCGCCGTACTTCGATACGTATCGCGAAAACATTACGGCGGATTTATGGTTTCCGACGTACACGCACGCGGACGACATTTTGCATTTTCCGCCGCCGTCAAAAGGAGCGCCGCCGGACGACGAGCGGATTGTGATGACGGTGAAATATGAGAATTACAAGTATTACGGCGTGAAGGTGAAGATTGGGACGGCGGATAAGAAGCAGCCGTAAAAAATAAAGGCTCGTCAGTCGGCAAATCGGGGGGTGACGAATGGTCAGGCGACTTCTCGTTTTCGCGCTGATTTCAACCGCGGCAATAACGGGCGGAATTTATATGCACGCAAGTCCACCGCCGCGCCAAGTGGCGTCCTCGCAAAGCCACGGGGCGTGGGTCATCGAAATTCTGAAGCGGATGCAGACAATCAAGCCAGGTATGACACGCGAGGATCTCCTAAAAGTCTTCACACCCGATGGTGGTTTGTCGAACGGATTGCAGCGGACATATGTGAGCCAGGACTTTTACTGTTTTAAAGTTGACGTTGAATTCGAGCCAGTCGGTCGACCTAGCCGTGACGCCGGCGGACGGGTAACGCTCGAAGAAGACGCCAAAGACGTTATCGTGAAAATTTCAAAGCCATACTTGGAGTTCCCCCTTGCGGACTAGGGACCCGCAGGAGCACGCATTGCGGCTAGTCGTTTTAGCGATTCGGTGAATGGGGCGCGGGCTACTCCGCGTTCGGTGATGATGGCGGCGATGAAGCGCGCGGGAGTTACGTCAAACGCTGGGTGGGCGGCGTGGACGGGCGGCGCGATTCTGACTCCGCTGATGTGAGTTACTTCTTCAGACGATCTTTCCTCAATCGGAATTTGTTCGCCGGACGCAATTGTTAAATCAAAAGTAGAAATGGGCGCGGCGATATAGAAGGGAATGTTGTGTTCGCGTGCGAGCACGGCGATTTGATAGGTTCCGATTTTATTTGCCGTGTCGCCATTCGCGGCGACGCGATCCGCGCCGGTAACGATTGCGCCGACGCCGCCCTGCTTCATGAAATGTCCAACCATGTTGTCCGTGATAAGGGTTAGTGGAATTCCAGCTTCGTGAAGTTCCCACGCGGTCAAACGCGCGCCCTGCAAATACGGACGAGTTTCGGGAACGAGGACGCGGAGCTTGTGTCCATTTTCCACAGCGGTGCGAATCACTCCGAGCGCGGTGCCGATTCCGGCGGTGGCGAGCGCGCCGGCGTTGCATTGCGTCATCACGATGCCTTCGCGCGGCATGAATTCGGCGCCGAAGCGGCCCATGGCTTCGTCCATCGCAAGTTTTTCCAGGTGGACGGCTTGGGCTTCGGCGACGAGGGCGAGTTTTATTTTCGCGAGATCGCCGGAGGAGGATGCGAGTTCGGTGAAAGAGCGCTTCATGCGGTCGATGGCCCAGAATAAATCGACGGCGGTGGGGCGAGTGCGTGCGAGGGTGTCGCAAATCTGCGGGAACTCGGCGCGGAGCTCGGCGATATTTTTTGCGGGCGAATGCAGAACGCCCAGAGCGACGCCCATTGCGGCGGCGACTCCGATGGCTGGCGCTCCGCGAATCACCATTGTTTGAATTGCGGCGGCGACTTCACGATAGTCAGTGTAAGTGTAGTGGATGACCTCGACGGGGAGGCGGCGCTGGTCGAGCATGACGACGCCGGCGTCGGTCCAAGAGATGGGTTGGGCGATGTTTTTCATTTAATTCTTGCGCGCTTCAACATATCGAAATTATTTCCCCGCGGGAAAATCGCGAAATCCGTGAGTGCCAATAAAGCTGGCCGCGAACAGTGTGGAATTGTACGCGATGTGCACGAGAAAACTTGCGAGAACGCTGCCGGAGCGCACGCGAACCCACGTCAATACAATTCCCACGCCGACGAGAACACCGATTTGGCCCAACGCGCCGCCCAAGTTTGAGACGTGAGACGCGCCGAAAAGAATTCCAGTGAACAGAATGCCCGGCACGACGCCAAAGCTGCGTGCCGCGACGGGATAGAGAAATCCGCGAAAGATCGTTTCTTCTACCAGCGGAGCCGCCAGAATCCCAAAGGCCATCAGCATCAGAATGGTTTCGCGCGCTTTGAACATTTCCTCGATGGGAGTGTGCCCGGTCTGTTTCACAAATAAACTTGTCGCGGAAGCCGCCGCGGCGAGCGCGACACCGGCCAACAAATATTTCACAACGGTACCTAGTTCCGTGTGAGTTCCATTCAACGAGTGCCAGCCGAGAGTAGGCCAGAAATCTCCGGCATGGCGCATGCGGGCCAGTAGGAAAAAATAAAGCATCGCGACGATCGAAGCCCCGGTCTGCGCCAGGATTGTGAGACCGATATAAAGGTTGGTCGGAGCCTGCATCAGAGTTTGCAAATCAACATGCTGAATTCTTGCGGTCACCAGCGCAGCCACAGCACCCAGCAAAAGCGTGGAGCCGATGTAGACCAAGAGGAACAGACCTACATCCGCCCAGCCCCAGGGGACGCGGAGATCGGGAGGAATTTTTGAGAGGCGCAATTGTTCTGTGAGTTGTTCGGGCGAAGGCGGAAGTTCGGACGCTAGAAAAGTTGGCGAATATTGGTGAGCGTCGGGCGAAGAAATGGCCGATGGATCTTGAGCGGCGAGAGTTGCCGGCTCGGCGTTTGATGCGACGACTTGCGGATCGCTTTGCGGAATATTTTCTGAGTCGGTCATGAGTGCGCGCGCTCGTTACATTCTTTAATACGTTGGGTAGTGTGACGATGTTGCGCGTGCTGTGTCAATTCGATGCTTTCTTGGCGTTGCTATTGCCCAACAATTTCGCCAGCGCCTGACCAGTGTAGGATTTTTTATTTTGTGCGATGCGTTCAGGCGGACCTTGCGCGACGATTCGGCCGCCGCCACCGCCGCCTTCGGGGCCGAGGTCAATGATCCAATCGGCTTGTTTAATCACGTCCATGTGATGTTCGATCACGAGGACGGTGTTGCCGAGTTCGGCGAGGCGATTCAGGACGACGAGCAATTTTCGGACGTCATCGAAATGCAGGCCGGTGGTGGGCTCGTCCAAAATATAAAGAGTGCGGCCGGTTTGGCGCTTGGAAAGTTCACGCGCGAGTTTGATGCGCTGCGCTTCGCCACCGCTGAGAGTGGTGGAAGATTGTCCGAGTTGCACGTAGCCGAGGCCGACTTCAACCAGAGTAACGAGCTTCTGCTGAATTTGTGGAATATTTTCGAGAAGCGGCAACGCTTCTTCGATGGGCATTTCAAGCACGTCAGAAATGGAATGGCCTTTGTAACGCACGGCCAAAGTTTCGGCGTTGTAGCGGCGTCCGCGGCAAACTTCACAGGTGACGTAAACATCCGGCAGAAAGTTCATTTCGATGCGGCGCAGGCCATCGCCCTGACACGCTTCGCAACGGCCGCCCTTCACATTGAAACTGAAACGGCCGGGCTTGTATCCGCGCTCGCGGGATTCGGGAAGCATGGCGTACAGATCGCGAATCGGCCCGAAAACTCCGGTGTAGGTTGCGGGATTTGAGCGCGGCGTCCGGCCGATGGGCGCTTGATCGATTTCGATAACTTTGTCGATGTGCTCGACGCCGAGCATCTGGCGGAAATCTCCGGGACGTTCGGAGGAGCGATAAAGTTTTCCGGCGAGCGCACGATAGAGAATGTCGTTCACCAGCGTGGATTTTCCAGAGCCGGAAACTCCTGTGACTACTGTAAGCAAGCCGAGCGGAATGCTGACGTCGATATTTTTTAGATTGTTCGCGGTGGCGCCGATGATGTGAAGCGATTTTCCATTTGGCACGCGGCGAACTTCTGGAATTGCAATTCGCGCTGCGCCGGAAAGATATTGCCCGGTGAGCGACGCGGCGTTGGCTTCGATTTCGGCTGGGCGTCCGCTGGCCACGAGATGGCCACCGGCTTTTCCTGCGCCGGGGCCGAGATCGACGACATAATCGGCGCGGCGGATTGTTTCTTCGTCATGCTCAACGACCAGAACTGTGTTGCCGAGATCGCGAAGCTGTTCGAGCGAGCGGATTAGGCGGTCATTATCGCGGGCGTGCAGGCCGATGCTGGGCTCGTCCAAAACATAAAGCACGCCGCGCAAACGCGAACCGATTTGTGTGGCGAGACGAATGCGCTGCGCTTCGCCACCGCTGAGCGTGGCCGCGGAACGATCCAAACTTAAATAGCCGAGGCCGACGGCGTCTAGAAAATCCAGACGCTCGCCGATTTCTTCCAGGACGCGGCCGCCGATTTCTTGTTGGCGCGAGGTGAGAGTTTTCAGAATTGTGTCCACTGCGGGGCGTGCTTCGGCGATAGAAAGAGCGACGTATTCCGAAATGCTGCGTCCGGCAATTTTCACAGCGAGAGATTCCGGGCGCAGGCGGCGCTCGTTACACACGCTGCATTTGATGGGCGACATGTACTGCGTCATCCATTCGCGATAGGTATCGGATTTCGATTCGTCAAAATTACTTTCGAGCATTTGGAAAATGCCCTGAAAATGCAGGCCATATTTTTTTTCGCGGCGGCTCATCGGACTGCGATTCGTCGGTGCGGGGCGTTCTTCTTCTCCTCTTGTCGGGTAGCCGTGAAGAATCATGTTCTGAACTTTTTTCGGAAGCGTTTCAAACGGGACGCCCAGATTGAATCCGTGCGCGTAGCTGGCCAGCTCGATGGTGCGCTGGACGAAACTGGAATTTGCGCCGGGGCCGAGTGCGCCCTGAAATAAAGGCTTTGACCAATCGACAATTACTTTTGCAGGATCGAGTTCATATTTCGAGCCGAGTCCGTTACAGGCCGGGCAGGCGCCGTAGGGCGAATTAAAACTGAATGAGCGCGGCTCAAGTTGCGGCACGGAAATTCCGCAGTCCTGGCAGGCCAATTTTTCGGAGAAGGTGCGCTCGACGCCGCCGACGATCGAAATTGTCACGAGGCCATTGGCAAGTTTCAGCGCAGTGGTGATGGATTGTTCGAGGCGGCGCGAGATGCCCGGTTTTACGAGGATGCGGTCCACCATAATTTCGATGGTGTGATTCTTGCGGCGGTCCATCGGAATAGGCTCGTCGAGCGGACGCAGCACGCCGTCAACACGGGCGCGAAGAAATCCATCGCGCGCAAATTTTTCCAATTCCTTGCGATATTCGCCCTTGCGTCCGCGAATGATTGGCGCGAGAACCATGACGCGGTCGTCGGTGGCGCAGAATTCTTTGTCGAGCGTGGCCTGCACAATTTGTTCAACGGATTGACGTTGAATTGGCTTGCCGCAATTCGGGCAATGCGGGGTGCCGATGGAACTGTAGAGGACGCGGAGGTAATCGTAAATTTCCGTGATAGTGCCGACGGTGGAACGCGGCGAACGCGTAGTGGTTTTCTGCTCGATGGCGATGGATGGGGAGAGGCCGTCGATGGAATCGACGTCCGGGCGCTCCATTTGATCGAGAAACTGCCGCGCGTAGGCGGAAAGGGATTCGACGTAGCGGCGCTGGCCTTCGGCGTAAATCGTATCGAAGGCGAGCGAGGATTTGCCGGAGCCGGAAAGTCCCGTGATGACCGCGAGAGTGTTGCGCGGAATTTCCACGTTGACGTTCTTCAGGTTGTGCTGGCGCGCGCCGCGAACGATGATGGATTTCAGAGCCATTTGCTGACGAAGACCCTCGCATAGTGACGGCCGGTGCTATGTGAGCAAAAAACGACCAATCGTAATCTTTTAGCATAGAGCTATTTCGGGGGCGCGGTCAAGATGGGGCGGGGGGAAACGGATGTAAGAAAGTGCATTATAATGCATGTTGAGGGCGGATTTTGGCGAAAAGTGCATTATAGTGCACTTTTTGGGGATGGAAAAAGACAGGAAAAGGCTCTCAACACAGAGAGCGCAGAGGCGGAGAGAAAGAGGAAGCAAGCTGAGGCCCGGAACAATTTCTGCGAGGGGTTGTCATGAAATCTGCCGGCAGGGTGCCGCCGACGCTACGCAAAACGGCGCAGCCAGGATTGTCTGCGCTACCTTCCCGTAAGTCCTTTATTATCACAACGATCACCGACAGAACGCTGTAAGTCCTTTATTAGCATATACATTGCAAAATAGGGTGGGGGAGGGGGGGGGTACGCGTTTTTTCACTTATGGCGGAATAAGGTGATACTCGTGAGGGAGTTAGCGGCGCTTGGCAAAGATAAGGCGAAGTGTCTGATGCGTGTTTTGCGCGAGCAAACTATTTGAAAACGGCACAATCGGAAGAGTGGCCGAAGTTTAAGTTTTGGAATTGAGCGAGGACAATTCGTAATCACCAGTAGTCATTGCTGTCGGCGAACTGCTTGGACAAGACCAACGCGCGCAGCTGCGTCAAATCGGCGGCTCGTGTACCC
>DATBYL010000135.1:0-4119 GCA_036513735.1 Candidatus Acidiferrales bacterium | reverse complement strand
TGGCAATATCCAGCTCAAAATAAATTGTGCGCGTGTTTTCCGCTGGAGGAGCTGCGGCGCCTGCCGCTCCGCCTCGTCCGCGTCCACCGCCGCGTCCGCCCTGTTGAACTTGAGTTTGATTTTCTTCCTGATTGGTGTCGTCGGTTTTCGTTTCTTCTTTCTTTTCTTCGTTGGGAATTACAGCGTCCTTGGAGACCTGCACGTCGAAGGTAAGCGCCGTGTCATTCTTCACGAGCTTCAAATTGCGGATCGCGAGATGCTGCGCGTCATAGGGAAGTCCGGTGAGCAGCGTGAGCTGCATGGCGACCTTTGCCTTGTCAAACAAAGGAGTCTTCGATTTCTTCACCGGGTCCATGATCCAGTAACGGGTGCCATCGGTGGTTTCGTAGCTGTACCAGAAACGGTCGGACTGATCGAACCAGTGCGGCGTGACGCTCACGTCAAAAAGCAGCTTGCCGATTTTTGCGGGCGACCAGCGCTCGGAAAGTTCCCAGTTCGGCGTGACGCGCGCGGGTGCTTGCGCTTGCATCATCCCGCCCTGATTCTGCGCGCCCTGAGCCAGCAGGCCACCGACAAGAACCGTGGAAACGATCATCATTAATACAAGGCCCGGCCAGACGCGCCGGTAATTCGCTAGAGAATTTCGCGAACGACTGCGTTTCATATTCGTACTTCCTCCTGAGCAAAATGCTCGTGGTGCTGTCATTTCAAAAAAGTGAGTGCTGTTGGACGACGGAAGCAGACTGTATCGCGGAAGCGGAGTTTTCGCTAGAGAAGATCGCGGGAAGACTACTGATTGTAGGAGACAGGCGGGCCTGCGTGGAATTCCACAAGCGTGAGATTGCAAATTTGCGTTTCGATGTAGAATGGGATTTTGGACTAATAATGTTCCGGAGGATTTCCGAATGAGCGCCACGGCGAAAGTTTCCCTGCAAAGCGACGACGTAAAATACATTGAGGAAAAAGCGCGGCTGCTGCGCATTCATTCATTGCGCGCTACCACGGCGGCCGGGTCGGGTCATCCAACTTCATGCCTTTCGGCGGCGGAACTTGTGGCCGCAACATTTTTTCACGCGATGAAGTTTGATCCCGCGAATCCGAACGCGATCGGCGGCGATCGA
This sequence comes from Candidatus Acidiferrales bacterium, assembly GCA_036513735.1. Taxonomy (GTDB): domain Bacteria; phylum Acidobacteriota; class Terriglobia; order Acidiferrales; family UBA7541; genus DASTCZ01. Next base: position 2,998 of record DATBYL010000135.1, on the reverse strand, counting down.
TTCGTTTTGTCCAAGGGACATGCGGCGCCGATTCTTTATGCAGCGCTGGCGGAAGCCGGAGTGTTTCCAGTCTCGAGATTGATGACGCTGCGCACGCTGAACAGTGAATTGGAAGGACATCCGACGCCGCTGATTCCGGGCGTGGATGCGGCGACGGGATCGCTAGGACAGGGATTGAGCGTTGGCGCGGGATTGGCGCTGGGCGCGAAACGGTCGGGATCCGCGGCACGAGTTTATGTGTTGATGGGCGACGGCGAAATGGCTGAAGGAAATGTTTGGGAAGCGGCGGCGTTTGCGGCGCACGCGGGAATTACAAATTTGGTGGCGATTGGCGACGTGAATGCGTTGGGGCAAAGTCAGCGGACCATGTACGAGCATGATATGGAAGTTTACCGGCGCAAGTTTGAGTCGGAAGGGTGGCACGCGGAAATTGTTGATGGGCACGATGCGGCGGCGGTGATGGCGGCGCTGGATCGCGCAAAGGCCGCGACGGATAAACCGAGCGCGATTATGGCGCTTACATATAAAGGACACGGCATTAGTTTTCTGGAAGATAGGGAGGGTTGGCACGGTAAGCCGCTTTCCAAGGAACAACTGGAAAAGGCGCTGGCGGAGCTGGGTACAATTCCTCCGATTATCCCCGACGATGGGAAATCTTACGCGCGCAAATCGCTCCCGGTGCCGCCGGATTTTCCGGCGCCTGGCGCGCCGGATTACAAAGCTGGAGATATTGTCGCGACGCGGGAAGCTTACGGATTTGCGCTGCGTAAATTGGCGATGGTGAATCCGAAAGTCCTGGCGGTGGATGGCGATGTGAAAAATTCCACGTTTTCAGATGGAATTGAAAAGGTGGAGCCGGACAAACTTGTTGAGGGCTACATCGCGGAACAGAATATGGTGGCGCTCTCCGTGGGATTAGCGGCGCAGGGTTATGTGCCGTTCGCGGGGACCTTCGCGTGCTTCCTTTCGCGCGCATACGATCAGGTGCGCATGGCGGCGGTGAGCCGCAGCTCGATTAAATTGTGCGGATCGCATTGCGGAGTAAGCATCGGCGAAGACGGGCCCTCGCAAATGGGACTGGAAGATCTGGCGATGTTCCGCGCGATTCCGGGAGCGACGGTATTTTATCCGTCGGATGCGGTTTCTGCCGAGCGGCTTACGGAAATTGCCGCGCGCGTTCCGGGCATCAGCTACGTTCGTACTTCGCGGCCGAAGACAGTCATTTTGTATTCACTGAATGAAGAATTTCCTGTGCCGGGATTTAAAGTTTTGCGACACAGCGAAAATGATGCAGCGACGATTGTTGCGGCGGGAATTACGGTGCATGAAGCGCTGAAGGCGTACGAAGAGCTAAAAGCGAAAGGCGTGGCTGTGCGCATTGTGGATCTTTATTGCGTGAAGCCGCTGGACGGCGCGAAGCTCGGCGCGGAAATTCGCGCGGGCCACGGAAAACTTGTGACGGTGGAAGATCACTATCATGAGGGCGGAATCGGCGAAGCAACGATTTCGGCTTTGGCGGATGCGGGCGCGTGGCCGACGGCGGTGAAGCGGTTGGCGGTGGATCGAGTGCCGCATTCCGGAAAACCGGATGAGCTGATCGACAAGTTTGGAATTTCGGCGCGGCATATTGTTGCTGCGGTTGAAGCGCTGAAGTAGCGATATTGATTCATGACGAGAACAGAACTGCTGCGATTCAACGGCGCTGTCGAGCGGGATCCTGCGATCGATGCGTGGTTTGAGAAACATGGCGGTGAGTTGGGAACCATCGCGCGTCGGTGGCTTGAAGTGATGCGAAAATGCGGTGACGAAGTCCGGGAGCTATTGCATGACGGCTGCCCGGCTGCATGTCTGGGAGACGCGCCCTTCGGGTACGTCAACGTATTTACTTCGCATGTGAACGTGGTATTCTTTCAGGGCGCAGCGCTGCCGGATCCGGCTCATTTGCTGCAAGGCAACGGCAAGTTTATGCGTCATGTGAAACTTACGCCGGGAACCACTACGAACGCCGCAGCGCTAAGCAGGCTGATCGAAGCGGCTTACTCGGATATAAAGGCGCGCGTCGAACACGGCTAGCTGGGACGAATGCGGCGGCGTGTAATTCATAGGGCAGTGTGCTAACGTAACGGCTCGCAGTAAATCTCCCGCTCAGAAAGAATGCAGGCAAATAGACGATGGCGGAAAAACTCGTTTTAATTGGAATGATTCCGGAAGCGATTGCGATTGGTCCGCGCGATCAGGTGGAATGGAGCTGCGCGGCGGGCAATTTGAAAGTGGAATTCGATCCGCACCGGTGCCCGTTCGGGTCGAATGTTTTTCAGGCGCCTGCGGGATTGCGATTGCTAAGCGGGCCGCCGAAGCCGGGAACGAATCCGGGGATTTACAAGTACCGCGTGTTCTTGAATGAGCAGCGAATTGGTATGGGCGAAGTGATGCTGCGCGAAGAATAGGGGCTGCTGATTTCCTTCAGAAATTAATCGCCGCCTGGGCGAACCCTGGTATTCAACTTTCCAAATTCCCGCCGAATTAGTGCGAGCGTATCCGCCAGGAGATCGCGATCCGGAGCAATCGCGATTAATGTGGAGCGGCGCGGGAATTCCGCGCGCTGATCCAATTTCAAGCCCGCCTCGCCGAGCAACTCTGCCGCGAAATTCGGATCGTCACTGCGATCCACACCCCAGAACCACAATCGCTCTTCATTCAATTGCAGAAAACGCAGTGTCTGCTCCAATTTTTGCACGGCGCGTGGCAGCGAAGCCGCTACGAAAAAGACATTCAGGTCCCAATCCTGCCGCGCGAAATGCGCGCGAATTCTTCCGCCGAACTTCCCTGCCTGATTTCTTTCGATGCTGCAGCGATATTGATTTGACTGGCTATTCGGCCGGCGCGTGGCTGCCAGGCGTTTCGGAGGAGCCGGCGCGGGCTTTGAAGCGCGCTTGGCTGCGGATGCAAAGCTGCGAGCGTCCTTGCGCGGGCTTCGCTCGGCCAGAAACGAACCGGA
>DATBYL010000134.1:0-4797 GCA_036513735.1 Candidatus Acidiferrales bacterium | reverse complement strand
AGGCTCAATACTGATGGCAATACAGCCCGTTGCGCAGATGACGGGCGCTCCAAAATTTGGACAGGTAACGAGTGTCTCGCCGAAAAGCCTTGTCCGCGCACAATATCTGATGCGGGATTTAGTGTTCAACATGTTCGTATCACTCGGCATGGTGTTCGCGCTGGGATTGTATTTGCCGCCGCTGGACATGCTTTCCGAGCCATCCGGATCCGCATATTTGAATCCCGCCGCGGGAGCGGTGTATGTCCTCGCTGTTGTGCTGCTCACTCGAATATTTCTGCTGATACCTTTTTGGCGGTTTCGCGAAACGAAATTGACGGAAATCAATTTAGCCGCCGACACCGCAACGGAGAATCAATCCTAGGATTCTAATTAGGTTTGGGGTGACGACTGCTGATTGGGAATTACGGCGTCGCGCCGACTTGGGCGAATGGGCCTGTTGGCGTAGCGCCGCCGCCGGCGGGTTCGATGGTCACTGCGAATGCCTTTGGTGAAATTCCAGCGGGAATATTGGGCAGAACTACTTTGGCTTCGCCGCTTGGTTCAGCGGAAAAAACTCCAGCGGGGATTGGATTCCCGGTTTGCGGAATCACCCAGAGTTCGTAGGATTTGTCGGCGGCGAGTTGAGGCAGCGTGCCAACGTAAACGAGCGCGCCCTGCTGCGCGTTATAAACAACGCGGCCGGGCTCGGTGGCGTTTGGAGCTTTCGCCGCCAGATTCACGGTCACCGTTTTCGGTGAACTGAACAAGGCCACGATGGCGCGCTCTTTTTCGGTGAGCGCCACTTGTGTTTTCATCGCGGCTTCCTGGCGATCGAGTTCCTGTTGCAGTACCTTGTTCGAGTTCCAGAGGTAGACGGCGAAAATCGCGAGCGCCAGCGCCAAAGTTCCCCACGCGAAATTCCAGAAGCTTGACGGCGCGCGTTCGGTGCGCTCGGTAACTGTTGCGCGCGCGGGATCTGCCTCGGCGCGAATGCGGGCCATTAAACGTTGGCGCACTTCGAGCGAAGGCTCGGCCGGCTCGGCCGAAAATGCGAGCAGTGCGATGCGTCCGCGCGCTTCGGCAATTTTCTGCGAGCAGTCGGCGCACGAATTCATGTGCGTTTCGATTCTGCGCAGCTCGTCGCCTTCGAGCACGCCCAGCGCGTAGAGCTCGAAATCCTCTTCCCGGTATGGATGTTCGTTCGTCACGTTTTATGCAATTCCGCCTGCATTTGTAAAACCAACCGCGCGCCGCAAAACTTCCAGCGCTGAGCGAATGCGCGTCTTCACAGTTCCCAGCGCTTCTCCGGTTTTCGACGCGATCTCGCTATGCGTCATGCCTTCAAAATACGCCAGCTCGATTGCTTCGCGCTGGCCTTCGGGCAAATTTTCCATCGCTCCGCGCACGCGTCCAAGCAACTGATTTTGTGAAGCTGCCGATTCCAAATTGAATGGGCAAGCCACGGCGTTCTCATTCAACTCATCGTCGCCGCTGGTGCTGCGCTTGCGCAACTTGGAAATCGCGCGGTTTCGCGTAACCACAATCAACCAGCCCGGCAGCGAGCCGCGTTGCGGATCGAACTTCTCCGCGGTCCGCCAAACTTGATAAAAAATATCCTGCAAAATTTCCTCGGCAGCGCCTTTGTCCCGTAGAATCCGCGAAGCCTCTGCGTAGACCAATCCAGAATAGCGGTCGTAGAGAGCAGCGAGCGCGGATTCGTCCTTCTGGACGACGCGCGCCAGTAACGACCAATCCGACTGGTCTTGCGCAGCGTTCTTTTGTTCAGTGCCGGGCGCTGATGACACGAAGCCTCAATGTCCTCAATGGCTCTACCAGAAGTACGCGTCTGGCAGGTGAAGTGGATGTACCGGAGGATTGTATATTCAGAACAGGTTGCAGGCCAAATAGGAAGGAACGGAACTAAGAATTATTGAATTATTCCGATGAAATGCCGAAAGCTTCAATTAGCCGCGAGGAGCGCGCGGGGATGTGCTGAATCGGAATGGTCGTCTCCAATGTGTAGACGAGTTCGCTGGCCTCGGCAATTATTTCCATTCTTCGCTGAGAAAGCTGGAGGCGGTCTTCGGGCGTTTGCGTGTGCGCGAGCGTCTCCGATATCTCGCAGAACTCAAGTTGCAAGCGGTAGACCCGGTCCATGTACATACCAAAAGTATCCAATAGGAAGGCGTCGGCGCGACGTAACGTTCTGTACACTTTTAAAACAGGTGTCGTCTGGGTCATAAACCGTGAATGCACCGTCGCTACAATCCGCGAGAAGAGTGTTTGATGTCCTGCTCAGGCATCGAGCCGGTAGTGAAGGAAGGCCATTGGGCCTGAATAATTTCGACAGAGATTGATTCCAAAATGTGAGTGGCAATGTCCTGCTGAAATTCCTGGATGTCCGCCACTTTATGCTCGAACGTGCCCGTCCAAATACTCTTGTGATCGGAAACGCGAAAAAGTTCGGCGTCGATATCAAGGTTATCATGCGAGCGGCGAATGGTTCCTTCCAGAATGTAGTCCACACCGCCCAGCTCGCTTGAAATACTGTCGAGAGATTTGTGCGTGTGCTTGTAAGAAAGCGCGGAATCATTGGTCAGGACAGCCACTTTCCCGGTCAACTTTTGTTGAAGCTCGTCAGTCATTTGTTTGGTGATGCCATCGCTGAGCGATTCTGTGGAAGCGTCTCCGGTGAGATTCTCGAACGGCAGAACGAGCATCACGCGCCCGATCTTATCCGGAGCGGGCGGCGGATCCTGATTGCGGAAAGCTGCAAGGATCGCGATGACCGTGAACATCAGAACCGCGGTAGCGGCGATGATGTGTCTCCAATCTCTTTCTTCGAGCGAGCCCCCGGGAACTCTGAGGAACTTAGGGTCAACGTGCTCCGCGCCGTTGGAAACTGGGAATGAATAGCTCGAGTCGCCATTTTCTGGAGGTGCTGGAACGTTTGGAGCATCGGGAACATCGGCGGAATTTGGTTTGCTGTTAGAAACAGGCTGCAAGAAACGGTAACCGACCCCCTGGACAGTTTCGATAAAGCGTGGATAATCCGCGGAGTCGCCCAACACGCGGCGAAGATTGCTAAGAGCAGTTTTGAGATTGGAGTCAAAATCGACAAAAGTATTTGCTGGCCAAAGGGATTCGATTAACTGCTGGCGGGCGACGACTTCTCCCGGATGGCGTAGAAGAATGACGAGGATCTGGCAGGGTTTGCCGCGCAGCCGCAGCCGCACGCCCTGCCTGCGAATTTCCCCGTTATCCAAATCGACATCAAAATCCGCGAAATACACGTGCTCCGGCACTGAGAACCCCCTACTAAACTATTTTCGAGCGCACAGCCGACATCTAATTAGACGCTGAAAAAAAGCGGACGTTACGTTCATCGGCAAAATTAAGTAAAAACGGTTAGATGATAAAATTTCTTGAAGGTCGCACGAAGTGAATTCACGCGGCGGCGAAAAATTCTGTAAATTGCCGTTTACAAAGCGCGATCTTGGAATTGAAAAATAAATATTCGCGTTTTGGTCAAGATCGTCCACTGCGCGGAGATGCGAATTTTTCCCCATAAAATCGTGCTCGTTTATAAAACGCGTTGGCCGAGTCGAGCCCCAACACAATTTGAAAAGGGGGAATGGAACGGCAAAGAGAAACGCGGCGGCGAGATTCCGAAGAATCGCTCGCGTGCGTTTGTGCCACCTCACCTAACCACCCCTCACAGCAAACTTCTTACATACTTGGAAACAAGATTGTCTTGAGTGGTTGCCTGAAATCGTTTGTATCGCGTTGATTTTCTGTGCGGTGGAGTATTTTTCGCTGGAACAGCAGATTCCAAAATTCATACAAATACTAATATGAATATACGGAGAATTTTGTGTGGGGACCGCTTTTCGGTCCGTGCGCCAGTAATTTGATTTTACGAAGATACCAAGGAAGGTAAAGAAACGATAAGGTCCTTTTGTACGATGGCGATTTCTCCTTACCCACGATTTACGACTATTTCCCGCTGGATTTACGAGTCTCAACACTAAGTGCCCGCAACGTGCTTTCTCTGGATACCGAATGGCAGCGTGTCCTCTGAGTTATCGCGGCAGGACATCAGCGACTGACATGCAGTAAATCGGGGCAGAAATGAATGTCACAGGTATCCGTAAAAAACTCAAAGGAGGAACACCAGTGAAGCGAGTGGTTTCTTTGCTTTGCTTATTCGCTCTCTGTCTGTTCATGGGCTTCAGCGCCATGGCGCAGTCAGAGAACGGTTCGATCATCGGTACGGTTCTTGATCCTGACGGTAAGGCGGTAGTCGGAGCCACCGTTACGGTCACGGACGTAACCACCAACCAAACGTTGCCACCGACGAAGACGACTGACGGCGGCAAGTTTGCAGTTAACGACCTTCCCCCTGGCCATTACAGAGTCACAGTGGCCATGGCAAATTTTAAGACGTCCATCAGCGATGACGTTGAAGTGATCATGCACCGCACGTTCGAGCTGCCGATTAAACTCGAAGTCGGTCAAACAACCGTCAACGTTGAAGTCACCATCGGACAACAGTCGATGGAGACGCAGAACACTTCGACGCAGCAAACCATCACCGGCCGGTCAATCACCAACCTGCCGCTCGTTTCTCGCAGCGCACTAATGCTCGCGGTGTTGGATCCCGGCGCGCAGAGCGTTGGCGGCCCACGCAACTCGACGTTTGAGGGTCTGCCGAAAGGCGCCATCAACATCACGTTTGACGGTATCAACGCGCAGTGCAACCTTCTGAAGTCCAGTGACGGATTCTTCTCGATCAACGATCCGCGCATTGATGAC
>DATBYL010000133.1:0-7429 GCA_036513735.1 Candidatus Acidiferrales bacterium | reverse complement strand
TGGCTGTCGTGCAAATGCACCTGCCGTGGCTGGCGATCCTTCCGATCATCGGCGGGGTCGGTGCGTACCTTTCGCGTCTGGCCAACGGGAATTTGAAAATGCGATTAGCGGCCGCCACATTTCCCGCGCTCGTTCCCTTCGCGCTTTTCTGTCCGGGCATCGCACTCGCCGCAGTAACTGAGCATCACGCGAGTTGGCAAGTATTGCCGGTTGCGTTTTCATTGATGGTGCTCAACTGGGTTCTGCTTCCCGGCGCAGTGCTGACTCTTGGCGCATTGCCATTCCTGCGCAATGTTCCGAATCGTGAAGTTGAACCGACAAACTCCTGAAAAAATAGCACGTGGAGTTCACCAGAAACTAGAAGTTCACAAACAATATCGGCGAAAGGAAAACGGCGGACTGAATCGCCGGCGAAATAAGCTGAGGAATCACAGCACGACCGATTCCTGATATTCGCCGAAGACGCGGCGCAACGTATCGGAAATTTCGCCGACCGTTGCAAATGTTTCCACCGCGGCGCAAATCGCGGGCATTAAATTCGCGCCTGAGCGCGCGCGCGATTCCACTTCCGCGAGCGCTTGATTCGTCCGCGTCGCATCACGACGCGCGCGCACCGCTTGTACGCGTCTGATTTGCTCGCGTTCCACTTCCGGATCCAATTGCAGAGTGGGAATCGAACGCGCTTCGTCACTTTGAAATTTATTTACACCGACGACGATTCGTTCACCGCGCTCAATCGCGCGTTGATATTCGTAAGCTGCTTTCTGAACTTCGCCTTGCACGTATCCGGTTTCAATCGCGCGTAACATTCCGCCTGCGGCGTCAATGCGTGCGATGTAATCGCGCGCGCCGGCTTCGATGCGATCCGTCAAATTTTCAATCGCATACGATCCGGCAACTGGATCGACTGTATTCGCCACGCCGGTTTCGTGCGCCAGAATTTGTTGCGTGCGCAGCGCAATTAGCGCGGAATCTTCTGTCGGCAGCGCTAATGCTTCATCCATTGAATTCGTGTGCAGCGATTGGCATCCGCCGAGCACCGCGCCGAGCGCCTGAATCGCCGTGCGCACAATATTATTTTCCGGTTGCTGCGCGGTGAGCGAAGAGCCAGCGGTTTGCACGTGAAATCGAAGCAGCAATGAGCGCGGATCTTTTGCGTCGAAGCGCTCGCGCATAATGTGCGCCCACAATCTTCGTGCCGCGCGATATTTCGCGATTTCCTCGAGTAGTCCGTTGTGCGCATTAAAGAAGAATGAAAGTTGGGGCGCAAAATCGTCGACGGAAAGTCCGGCGCTGCGCGCCGCTTCTACATAGGCAATCGCGTCGGCGAGCGTGAAGGCCACTTCCTGTACGGCAGTGGAACCTGCTTCGCGAATGTGATAACCGGAAATTGAAATCGTGTTCCATCGCGGCAATTCCGTTCGGCACCACGCGAAAATATCGGTGACGATGCGCATCGCCGGACCAACTGGATAAATGAAAGTTCCGCGCGCGATATATTCCTTCAGTATGTCGTTCTGCACGGTGCCGGAAAGTTTCTGAAGATTCGCGCCTTGCTTCCGCGCAACCGCAACGTACAAAGCCAGAAGAATCGCCGCGGTTGAATTGATGGTCATGGATGTGGAAACACGTTCCAGCGGAATTCCGTCGAAGAGCGCTTCCATATCTTCCAGTGAATCGATTGCGACGCCAACTTTTCCGACTTCGCCTTGCGCGAGCGCGGCGTCAGAATCCATTCCGATTTGCGTGGGCAGATCGAAGGCTACCGAAAGCCCGGCTTGTCCCTGGCTCAACAAATATCGGTAGCGGCGATTGGATTCCGCGGCGGTGCCGAAACCCGCGTATTGGCGCATCGTCCACAAACGCCCGCGATACATGGTGGGATAAATTCCGCGCGTATAGGGAAATTCACCGGGATATCCATCTTCGGTTTCGTAGTCCCAGTTCACTTGCGATTCGCGTCCATACAATTGATCGAGGCTGATGTCCGTGACATCGCGCGTGACCGCTGAAGTCGAATTTCCCGAATTATCGGTAGGATTTTTCATATTGAATCGCGCGTTAAGGAACTCTTCGCGCGCTGAGAAATGACGTCACGGAAAAATAAATCATCAACAGTGCATACGCAATCGGCACCGCGATAATCCAGCGCGATATGCCATGCTGCCACGCACGAAACGCCGAGATCAATGTGACCAGCGCGAGAAGCGCGAACATTGTGCCCGTCATTTCGTGAAATAGTTGACGCAGCGCGCGCCACAGCCTGCCGAAAAATCCTTTCGGCGCAGCATCGCGTGAAGATGGTGTTCGAGAAACGGAAGCAACGTTCACGCTGTGATTGTAATACACCGCTGTCGAGTGTGCGACGCGGCTTGAAAATTGCCGCCATAGGCGAGTTGGACACGACTGTACCGAAGTGCAGGCTTGTCAGGCGCGGCGCGTAGCAATACAATTTAAGGTGCGTGGAATATTCAGGAGGGTGCGCGTGCAACTCGACGATCATCTGAGGCAACTGTTGCGTGAGTTGGGTCATGCGATCAATGACACGGTTGGCGATTCCGACCGCATCACTGGCGCGATTTCCAATGTGCGTTCCGCGGGTTATGACATTGTGCTGAAATTGGACGCGACGATCGGACTTGCCAAGCGCGACGCGGATTCCGCGCGCCTTTCCAACCAGGATCGCCGATTTCTCGAGTCGTTGCATATTCAAGTGGATTCCGAAGCGATGGAAGAAGAGGAAACTCCGGCGCCGAAATTTGATTTGACCGCGCAAGATGTGCGCTTTCTAAAATCCCTGAAAATATCGATGGACAATGAAGCTTAATCCACGCGTTCTGCTTCCAATACTGGCGATCGCCGTAGGTCTGACTTTTTCATCGACTCGCGCAGTAGCGCAGGCTCAGCCGCTGAGCACGAATCTGCCGGTAGCTCCGGCGAAACCTCCAAAGCCGCTGAAATTCGATGGCCAGGTAATCGCCTCCAATTCCGCAACCATCACCGTGCGCAGCAGAGAAAATGCGATGCTGACGCAAACTTTTTCGTACAGTCCAGCCGTGCGCGATCAAATGATTAAGATCCTGAATAAGGGCGGCTACCAATTCGGTGACAAAGTTGTGATTCATTACAAGCCCGGAACCACGGAAGCTGTTAGATTGCAGGGCAAACCTTCAAAGCCACGAGTATTTGCTGCGCCCAGTAGTTCGCAAGAATAAAATCACATTCACGAACATGATTCGCCAGCCCGCGGTCGCCGGAACTTTTTATCCGCGCGAACCGCGCGAGCTTTTGGCGCGCGTGCGACAATTTCTCAATGAACGTCGCGCCGAAAACTCCGCAGATTCCGCTGCTCAGGTTATCGCATGCCTGGTTCCACATGCCGGCTACATTTTTTCCGGCGCAGTTGCTGGCGCGGTTTACGCGCGAATTAAAATTCCGAAACGCGTTGTGATTCTGGGGCCGCGCCATCGTCCCGGCGGCGCGAATTTTGCTATCAATTCCGAAGGCGCGTGGGAGACTCCACTGGGCCGCGCTGAAATTGATTCTGAACTTGCGCGCGCACTGATGGCTGCTTGTCCACTGCTCGTCGAAGATGATGTTGCTCACCGGCGCGAACATTCGCTGGAAGTACAATTGCCATTTCTCCAGGTGCTCTCGAAAGATTTCCAATTCGTGCCCATCGCGATTGGCACGCTGAATTTTAATGAGCTTGCTGAACTTGGCCACGCTCTTGCGAAAGTGATTTCAAATTCCACGGAACCTGTGCTGATCGTAGCCAGCTCGGATCTGAATCATTACGAGTCTGAAAAAATCACGCACGTAAAAGATCATCAAGCCATCGATCAAATGCTGGCGCTAAATCCTCGCGGACTTCACGATACCGTTCGGCGCGAAGGCATCACGATGTGCGGATGCGGACCTGCGGTTTCAGCGCTAACTACGGCGCTGGATTTGGGTGCAACTCGTGCTGAGCTGGTGCGCTACGCAACTTCCGCCGATGTTCTTGGCGACCGCGATGAAGTTGTTGGATACGCTGGAATGCTCTTCCGCTAGAGATTTCCGCTGAAAAATTCCCATCAGTTTATTTAATGATGCGCTCCGCCACCTGATGAGTGGGCGGGGGGCGGCGATGAGTGGGCTGGCGGCGCACTGTGCGGTTGAGCCGGTGGTGCGGAATGCGTCGGAGGCGCCGTGTGCTGCGGTGGCGCTAAATATGCAGGACGCTGAATAGTGCTCGACGGGCGAACTGGGACCGGGCGGTGAGGAGAAGCTGAGCCGCCACCTGACGAAGAACCATCGGTTGCGGAGTTGTCCGTTGTATCCGGAGGATTTGGAGTGCGATTCGGATACGTGTTCATGTACGTGCGCGTAGCCGGATCGAATCGGATGGAGCTATCCGCCGGAAAATTTTGGGGGCGCGTGGATGAAGCGCTTATCGTAGCGTTGCTTGAGCGAAGTTCGCTTCGTTGAATCACTGGCGCGCTCGCTGGCGTAATTTTCTCTGTCAACTCCGACGACAGTGGAGGTCTTACGCCGGGAGTAATTCTTATCGCATGCGCTTCGCGCGTGCCTACTACGATTGCCGATTGCTGTGGAAGTCCACGGGAATTTAGTGAGCCGGCCGGCGCCCATCCGAGTTGATTGCCAACGTTGAACCAGCGCACAGGCGCGGGATTCCACGCGCGAATCGAGCCCGGCTGCCACATCCATCCGCCGCCGGGACGCAAAATCCAATGACCGGTGTGAAATGGGAGCCATCCCCACGGTTCGGAGCTGATCCACGTCCAGCCAGTGCCACCGAAAAATTGCCAACGGCCGAAAAAGAACGGGCGCCAGTGCTCGGGCACGCCGTATGGCTCCCAACAAAGGCCGCAGCCGGCGACGACAGCCCAGTGGCCGTAACTGGAAAGATCGGAGAGGCCGTAATTATATTCGGAATAATCCGGCGCATAATTTGCGACGTACTGCACGGCGTCGCTGTAACCCAGCTGAAGTGTGCGATTGCGATCGGCGGCCCACTGATCGAAATCATCGAGCGGAGCATTCATATCAATACTTACCTGCGCCACGTCCTGGCCGCTGATGTGAAAAGTGTGGCCTTTGGTGACTTTGGTTTCGCCTGTCGCCGATTTTACGGTGACGTTTCCGGCGAAAAGTCCGACCCAACTATCGCCCTGCGTTGTATCAATGCGGAAACGAGTTGGTTCGGAGATCATCACGTGGACATTTGGCGCGTCCACTGAAAATGAATCGGTCGGACGCAGGTCGGCGGTAACGATGATAGTGCCTTGAGCCAAACTTAATTTCGTGATTCGGCCGGCGTTCTGCGCGTTATCCAATTCTGTAAATTCTAAAATGCTATTTTCCGCCAGGCGCAGAATCATGCCGCTTTCAAATTGAATTTCGGCGCGGCCTTCGGTGGTGGCGACGCGGAATCCTTGTTGCAGAGGAAGATTGATTGAAGCGGATTGCCAGTCCTCGCCGGGACTTTGGAATTGAACGTCGCCCTGAGTGAAACTTAGGCGCGCGATTCTTCCGCTAGCGGTTGCGGGCTGCTGTACTGGAACTTGATCGGCGAGCTGATTTTCCTGCGCGGATGCCGAGAACGGGACCGCCAGAGTCAGGCCTGCGCCGATCAATACAGTTGCGATAAGAGATAAGACTGGGCGATTCATGTGGCCTCCCTTTCGGATGGCCTTGCCACTTAATACTACTTCACTCGCTAAATTCATTCCTACATGGTTAGACGCGCACAGCCGATATAAGGTTCACTGTATCTGACCAAATAGTGCCTTTTTCCGAGGATTGAGTCAAGCACTTTGTAAGTGGACACTTACAAGTATCAGGACTAGGACTTTTATTGAATGAGAACTACTTCGCGTTGCGGATTCTGGTGGTGATGGCGCGGGCGCGCGAGCGCGCGATTTCGATTACGTGGGTATCGTTCGAGATTTGTTCGAGGACGGGAAGAAGATGTTCAGGCTCGGGAATCACGCCATTATCGAGATCGGCTTCCAGATAGCCGAGAACGTCATATAAACCCAGGCGGTCGTATTTCAGAGTCCGGGCCAGCGTCTGCATATAATCCTGCTGATATCCGAGGCCTTCAAAAATTTGCTGCAACTGGCTGGCGGGAGTGTTCACGGTGTAGTTGTAGGTGACTTCGCTTGCGGCGCCGTCTTTTTCATAGCGAAAAGTTTTCGCGCCGAGGTTGGCGATTTTGCGGTGCGTATCCAGATCCAGGTTGCGGAAATAGTTCAGCTCCTTGGCCAGCGAAAATATTTTTTCTCGAATGGCGGGACTGACTTCAAATTCAGTGGCCTTGGGATCTTCAGAGAGCTGGCGAATGTCGTAAGTGCATTTGCCGGTTTCGCGGATGATGAGTTCGACGGATTCCGGAGTGCTGCCCTTGAAAACTTTGCGGTAAGTGATGACTGCTTCGTCCGCGGCGAATGCAGGAAGCACGGCGAATGTAACGAACGCCGAAACCGCGAGGCAAAACAAAATTGCAATTCGCGGAAATAATTTCATTTCGAGTTTCACCGGACCGAAGCAACGCGAACGAGCGGCGGCGAATTGCGGGGCGCCGTCCTGCGAGCGGAACGGGGTGCGGCCAGCAATCGCGCTGCGATGCCGAAGCGTTCCTGCGATTGCGCGAATTGAATGTGACAGAGCGCGACGGCGAGCGCATCGGCGGCGTCTGAGGGCTGCGGAATTTCCTTGAGCGCAAGAATGGCGCGCACCATTTGCTGCATTTGCGCTTTATCGGCGTGGCCGTATCCGGCGACGGCGGCTTTTACTTCGCGCGGGGAATAGCTGTGTACGGGAATGTGGCGTTGCGCGGCGGCAAGAAGAATCACTCCGCGAACTTCCGCCAGGCGCAGAGCGGTTTTGATATTCAACGCAGTGAAGATGGATTCGATAGCGAGGCACTCTGGAGAAAATTGTTCGATGAGAGCGGCGATGCGATCGTGAATGACTTGCAGACGCATGGGAACATTAGATGCGCCGCGGGCGGCAGGGATGGTATCGAAATGAATGGAAGTGGATGACGCGCCGAGCGCGTCCACAATGGCGAATCCGGTAGCTCCGGCCGCGGCGGGATCAATTCCCAGCACGCGCAATGCGAATTGCTTGCGAACGTCAGCAGGCATGATTGGAAGTGTAAGGCGGGTTCGGCGCGCGGGCCAGTGTTTTCTGAGACGGTGTTTACCGGCTCGCGCTGCCGAACAGACTGCGCTAATTCCCGACGGCAGATTGCAGTTCTTTTTCGTCGATATCGAAGTTGGCGTAAACGTGTTGCACGTCGTCCTGCTCTTCGATGCTTTCCATCAGGCGAATCATTTGGCCGACCTGCGGGCCGGTCAATTTGATGTAGCTGTTCGGAACCATGCCGATTTCCGCTGACTCGGGCTTCATTCCCGCGTTT
>DATBYL010000132.1:0-4553 GCA_036513735.1 Candidatus Acidiferrales bacterium | reverse complement strand
CACCTTTGAATTCTCCGTTGAATCATGCGGAGTCCGTCGAAAACTATTTAACCCGGCTTGCTTGCGGAGTTTGGATCGTGCCGGTAAGGAGCATGCCATGAAGTGTGCCGTTCATCCTGAAGTTGACGCGACCGGATATTGCCGGAATTGCGGAAAAGCATTGTGCACTGCGTGTTCGCGCGAAGTTCGCGGCATGATTTACTGCGAAGCGTGTCTGGCCGATATGGTCACGCGGCCCCAGGCAGTGCCGGGCCAGGGCGGACGCAGTCCCGCGCTCGCTACGATGATGGGATTCGTTCCGGGGTTGGGCGCGGTTTACAACGGCGAATACATGAAAGCGCTTGTCCACGTTTGCATTTTCATCGCTACTGTCGCGATTTTGAACGCTTCTAATTCAGATACTGTCCACATCGTCTTCGGATTGGGGCTTGCCGCTTTCATTATTTACATGGCGGTGGATGCGAATCGCACGGCGAAAGCACACTTGGTTGCGCCGATTCAAGCGGACTCCGATCCATTAACAGTGAAAGGGCGGGCCATTGGTCCATTCATACTGATTGGAATCGGCGTGATTTTTCTACTTCAAAATTTTCACGCTTTTGAACTGGATTCTCTCATCGATCGTTTTTGGCCGCTGGTGCTAATCGCGGTCGGCGGATTCTTGGTCTGGCGTCGAAGTGAAAGGCAGTCTTAGAAATTCGGAGGACGACCATGGCAATGCGATGTAACTGTCAACGCTGCTCGATTCGAGGACTGATGGGTCCGGCAATCCTGATCACCATTGGCGTTCTGTTCCTGGTGCAGCAGACGCACTGGGCTTATCGCTTCGGCAGAACGTGGCCGGTGATTCTGTTGGTAATCGGCGGAATAAAGCTGGCCGAGGCGTTGGCGTCGGACGCCGGGCACAATTCTCAAAATATGGCGCCGCAAGCTCCGGGCGCAGGACCAATGGGCCCGCAACAAGGCCAAGGGCCGGGACAATTTCCGCCTCCGCCACCACCACCACTGAGCTGAGCACAGGGAGACTATATGGCATCCAACGATCCGCGCCGCCGTTCGATCTTTAGTGGGCTGCTGCTAATTCTTGTCGGCGGTCTTCTCTTAAGCCATCAGTTTGGCGGAAGCCGTTCCGCGTGGGTGATTCTTGAGAAGTGGTGGCCGCTGATCTTTATTCTTTGGGGACTGGCCAAACTTTACGATCATTTCATGGCGCAGCGCACGGGGCAGGCCGCTCCGCCCACAATTTCGGCCGGTGAAGTATTTCTCGTACTCGCAGTTCTCGCAGTAATTGGCGGCGTCGGAATTTTTGACTGGGGTACGAACCGCCCCAACCGCGGCGATATTTTTTCGTCCATCTGGAATGAATCCTATTCCTTCACGGAATCTGTTCCGGCGCAAACGATTCCCACGAAATCACAAATCACTGTGCGCACTGCGCGCGGAAACATCACGGTAACGGCCGACGACACGCAACAAATTTCCGTGACCGCTCGCAAGTCCGCGAGCGCGGCCAGCGAAAATGAGGCGCAGGATCGCGTGAATCATGCGCATGTAACCGTCACCAAAACCGACAACGGTTTCTTGGTTGAGCCTCAGGGACAAAACGATTCGGACGGAACGATTGGCGTCGAATTGGAAGTTCACGTTCCGAAAAATATCTCGCTCGATGCAAAGACCGATCGCGGAGGCGTTCAAGTCTCGGGAATCTATGGGAATGTCACAATTGAGAGCCAGCATGGCGCGATCGAAGTGCGGCAATCCGGCGCGGACGTGAGCGTGGATTCCAGAAACGATTCCGATGATATTCGCGTAGTTAGCGCGGGCGGAAATGTAAGAGTTTCCGGACGCGGCGCGCAGGTGGAAATTTCCGATGTGCAAGGCGCGGTGACGCTGGACGGCGATTATTTCGGCTCGTTGAATTTCGCGCGTCTGACCAAAGGAATTCATTTCATTTCCAATCGCACGGATCTGGCAATAAGCCAACTGACCGGGCGCGTGGATATTTCAAATCCCGGCGACATGGGAATTTATGATTCGACGGGCAGCGTAACGTTGACAACGACCAAGCGCGATCTGACTCTGGATAACGTGACCGGAAAAATTCAGGTGGACAACCACAGCGGCAACATCACCGTTCGCTATACCGATCCGCCACGCGAGCCGCTGGAATTGACGACGCAATCCGGAGACATTGATGTCAGTTTGCCCGCCAAGTCTTCATTCGACGTGAGCGCGCGCGCGGATAATAACGGCGAGATCAGTTCTGATTTCAGCGAATTGCAATCAAAGATTGACGAGAATCGCGGGAACACCAGGCTGGATGGAAGTGTCGGATCTCACGGGCCGAAGCTGGATTTGCGCACTACTCATGCCACGATTCGGATTCGCAAAGGACAGTAGAATTCCTTAACCAGCAACGCGTTCAGCGCTCGACGACTTTTTCGAGCACGTCGAAAAATCCGGGGAACGAAACATCGGCGCATTCCGCGTTCAATATTTTGCTGCTGCCTTCCGCGCCCAGCGCAGCAACCGCAAACGCCATCGCGATGCGATGATCGCCATGCGTTTCGATTTCCGCGCCATGCAATTTTCCGGACGACTTTCCGCCAACGCGTAATCCGTCCGGCCGTTCTTCTACATCCGCGCCCATCCTGCGCAAATTTTCCGCAACCACCGCGATGCGATCACTTTCTTTCACGCGCAATTCCTTTGCATCGCGGATTTCAATTCCCTTTTCTGTGAATGGGCCAAGCGCCGCAAGCATCGGCAACTCGTCAATCAGTTGAGCAACTTCATCACCCGAAATTTCGCCGCCTTCGACTGGAGCATTACGCACGGCCACATCGCCAATAAGTTCTCCGCCCGCTTCACGCACAGACAGCAACGAAATCGGCACGCCCCATCCAGCGAGCAAATCTAGGACCGCAGTTCGTGTGGGATTCAGGCCGACATCGTGCAGCACCAAACTCGATTCCGGAAGAATCAGCGCCGCTGCAAGAAAGAAAACTCCCGACGAAAGATCGCCCGGCACAGTTAAGTCCCGCGGACGAAGTTCCGCGCCGCCAGTAACGCGGAGAGTCCGGTCGACGCGGCCGACGTTCACGCCGAATTCCTCCAGCGCTAATTCTGTGTGATCGCGCGTGCGCACCAGCTCCGTAACTTCCGTATCGCCTTCCGCGAATAATCCCGCCATCAAAATTGCGGACTTAACCTGCGCGCTCGGAACGGGCATCGTGTAGTCAATGCCGGCAAGTTTGCGTCCATGAATTTTCAGCGGCGCAACACCGTGTTCGCCTGCGTGAATTTCCGCGCCCATCTGCGTGAGCGGATCGATTACACGACGCATCGGACGCCGTCGCAGTGACGCGTCGCCGGTAAGTGTTGAATCAAATTTTTGTCCTGCAAGAATTCCGGTGAGCATCCGCATCGTCGTGCCGGAATTTCCTGCGTCGAGCTTGCGCCGCGAGCGCTGCAAGCCGTGTAATCCGGAGCCGGTGATTCGCACCGCGGAATCTGTACGCTCAATCCTCACTCCAAGGCGCTTCAGGCAATCGAGCGTGCTCTGGCAATCCGCCGC
The DNA here is from genome assembly GCA_036513735.1 of Candidatus Acidiferrales bacterium. Lineage (GTDB taxonomy): Bacteria > Acidobacteriota > Terriglobia > Acidiferrales > UBA7541 > DASTCZ01. The sequence continues at coordinate 976 of DATBYL010000132.1, read as the reverse complement.
GGCGGAGAAATGTTCAAGTCGGCTTGTACCCTTCGCAAGCGCGGCCAGCATCGCATAGCGATGCGAAATGGATTTATCGCCGGGCAACATCACCGGCCCCGATACACTGCGCGCGGGAATTATTTTTCGATTTGCCACGCAGGAATTCTAGCACGCCGCCGCGTGACGCTCATTTCAAACACCACGCAACCGAATCGCGCCGCAACGCTTCTAATACAATGGGTGAGAAGAGGGTCTGCGGAAATCGGAACATTCCCGCAAGGAAGTGAAATGCCGTCCTTCGTTCGAGCGTAATATATTGTAGGAGGGCAACCACCATGACTCAGCCCATCAGTAAGAAAATGCGTCGCAGAAAACGTCGCCAGTTGTCTTTCAGCGCTATCGGAATATTTTTGTGCGCCGCGCTGGCCGGAAGTGGTTCCGCGCAGCAAGCCCCCCCAGCGTCATCATCTCCCACGACAAATTCGTCCAAGACGTCGAGTCAATCCAGCGCCAGCACGCAATCCACTTCGCACGACGATATGCAAGGAATGCCGGGAATGAAAATGGATCACGGCCAGATGACTACAGATCAAATGGCCGAACATGACGCCAACGGACAAATGATTCCCGGACATCAGCATATGGGTCCGCACATGAAAATGAGCGCGAAGCGTCCTTCAACCCCTGAAGATTGGTCGAAGGCGGACGAAGTCGTGACCGAATTGCGCGAGGGCATCGAGAAGTATAAGGATTATCGGGTGGCGATCGCCGATGGCTTCGAGCCATTTCTGCCGAACCTGCCGCAGCCGATGTATCATTTCACCAGCGCGCGCAACGGCTTTCTGGAGTCTTTCACATTCGATGCCTCCCGGCCCACTTCCCTGCTATATAAGAAGACCGCAGGCGGCTACGAACTGATCGGCGCGATGTACACGATGCCGGTGCGAGCGACGGAAGAAGAATTGAACGAGCGCATTCCGCTGAGCATCGCGCA
>DATBYL010000131.1:0-10743 GCA_036513735.1 Candidatus Acidiferrales bacterium | reverse complement strand
CGCAGCGCCAACTGAAGCAAATGCATCGCGGCGATCGCGTGCTTTGCTATCATGCTGCTCCCGAACGTTCTCTCTACGCGCTCGCGGAAGTTACTCGCACTCCGTATCCCGATCCCGGAGATCCTGAGGGAAAAAATCTTGTCGCCGATTTGCGCGCGCTCGAACGTTTGCCGCGTCAAGTTACGCTCGACGAACTGCGCGAAAATTCTGTGATCCGCAAAGTAAAATTTCTGAAAAATGTGCGGCTGATTATTTCTCCGCTGGCCGACGAAGAATATTCTGAAATTTTGCGCATGGCCGGAATTGTTCCTTCGCCCGGAATGCCGCTGCCTTAAACTTTTCGATAGAACGCTTACCGATTCGTTCCGACTTGCGCGATACTACCCTCCACATTCATGGCGGATAAATCTAGTCATTCGGAAAGTGCTGCACTTTCAACGGCGCTAGCGCGATTCGCGCAAGGCAATGTGCGCGTAATCGATCTCAGCTACGCGATCAACGATCACCTGCCTCCTTGGCCCGGCGATAAGAAAACGTTTGAAGCATTTCCCAACGCCACAATCGCACGCGACGGATATTTCACGCGAAGTTTCTGGATGCTGGAGCATTACGGAACGCATCTGGACGCGCCAGCGCATTTTCCTCCGGGAAAAACTACCGTCGACGAAATTCCCGCGCACAAATTAATCGGCCCCGCAGTCGTGTTCGATGTCTCCAGAGAAAATCGTCGAGACAACAGCAACGAAGCGGATTACCGCTTGCCAGTCTCGCGCGTCAAAGAATGGGAAAGCCGTCACGGAGATATTCCCGCAGGCGCGATCGTTCTGCTGCGCACGGGCTGCTCCGCACACTGGAATGATGCCGATCGCTATCGCGGACTCGACGCCGCAGGCTCGATGCACTTCCCGGGATTTTCCGTGGAAGCCGTGCAGTATTTAATCTCGAAACGCATCAGCGGAATTGGCGCAGATGCGATGAGCGTCGACGCCGGCGATTCAAATGATTATGCGGTGCACACTCTTGCTCTCGGTTCCGATTTGTATCAGATAGAAAATTTGTCGGATCTAAGCGGTGTGCCGGAATCAGGCGCGCTTCTTATTGTCGCGCCAATAAAACTTGAAGGCGGTTCCGGCGGGCCGTGCCGAGTTTTCGCGATTCTTCCAGAAGTAGAGAACAAAGAAATAAAGTAGGGTCACTATGCGTAAATACGTCAGTGGAACAGTTGCAGGCAGTTCGCGCAGCACTTACACTCTCAGGAACGAAATACAGGTACCAAATGTCTCAGGGGGATAAACGCAACTTATGCGAAAAATCACCGTGCTTTGCGCCGTGTGCGCAATTCTTGCCGGAGGGCTTTTAATGTCGGCCACATCCACCGTCGCGCAATCGTTCGACGTGAAAACGACTACGCTGAAAAATGGAATGAAAGTTTTGGTGCAGGAAGACCACTCCGTTCCCAGCGTTGCGTTCTACATTTTCTATCGCATCGGTTCGCGCAACGAGCGCCCCGGAACTACCGGCATTTCCCATTTCTTTGAGCACATGATGTTCAACGGCGCGAAAAAATATGGTCCCGGCCAATTCGACAAAACTTTGGAAGGCGCCGGCGGGTCAAACAACGCCTACACGTCATACGACGTGACTGTCTATCAGGATTGGTTTCCGCCAGCGGCGATTGAAACTGTCTTCGATTTGGAAGCCGACCGCATTCGCGATCTCGCATTTGATCCCGCGATTATTAAATCGGAGCGTGGAGTCGTTGCTTCCGAGCGCCGCTCTTCTGTAGACAATAACAATCGCGGAATCTTGGACGAGCAACTCTGGGCCACGGCGTTTCAGGCGCATCCCTATCACTGGCCGGTCGTTGGATGGATGGTTGATATCGAAAATTGGAAAATGGAAGACTTGCGGCATCACTGGGAAATGGGATATTCGCCATCAAATGCGACGATGGTTGTGGTCGGCGACATAACTGCCGAGCAAATTTTCGCGCTCGCGCACAAATATATCGAGCCCATTCCGTCGCACGATCCTCCGCCGGTGGTGACCACGCAGGAAGCGCCACAACTTGGCGAGCATCGCGTGACCGTCAAGAAATTTGCGCAGTTGCCGTTGCTGATGATCGGCTATCACGTGCCGCAGAGCACCGATCCTGATTTCTACGCGCTGAATTTATTCGAGACGATTGTTTTCGCCGGACAAAGTTCGCGCATGTATTCGCGTCTAGTGGATAAGGATCAACTCGCGCTTTCCGTCAGCGGCGGTTCGGATTTCGCGATTGATCCCACGCTATTCCAAATTAATGCGCAGCCGAAAGCGGGTGTGGATCCGCTTACCGTTGAAAAAGAAATTTACGAAGAACTGGAGAAGGTGAAAACCAGCGGCGTGACGGATCATGAACTCGAGAAGGCGAAGAATATTGAGCTGGCCACATTTTATCGGGAAATGAAAACAATCAATGGACGCGCGAACGCGATTGGAAGCTACGAAGTCTACTTCGGTGATTATCACAAATTGTTTGACGCCGCCACGGCATATCAAAACGTCACGAAAGAAGATGTGCAGCGCGTCGCAAATAAATATTTCGGAGAAAACAATCGCACTGTCGGCACGTTGATTCCAGATAAAACTCCGCCGGCCGCCACACCGAAGGGCGGAGGTCAATAGACATGAACTTCCGCCAGAAATTTTCTGATGCGAATGTGAAAAGGATGCCGACGACAATGCAAATTTTGCGAGCGATGATTCCCGCGCTGGCCTCCGCGCTATTTCTGGTAATGCTGGCGCTGCCCGTGGCCGCGCAAACCACTTCGTCAGGCGGCACCATGAAACTTCCCCCGTTCCGAAAAGTTAAATTGCCCAACGGCCTCACTTTGCTGCTGATGGAAAAGCATAACGTGCCGCTGATTAGTTTTCACATGCTGGTGAAGACCGGCTCGACCGCAGATCCCGCCGGCGCAGAAGGCACCGCATCCGCTACAGCGGCGTTGCTGCGTCATGGAACGCAATCGCGCTCGGGCGAACAGTACGCCGCCGATCTGGATTTTATCGGTGGAAATTTCAACGCGAACGCATCAATTGAATACACGACGATTTCCGCTGAATTTATGAAAAAGGATATTACGAAGGGACTAGATCTGTTCTCCGATCCAGTGCTGCATCCGACGTTTCCGGCGACGGAAGTCACAAAGCTTATCGCGCAGCGTAAGAGCGGCATTTTGAGTGCAAAAGATCAAGCGCAAGGTGTGCTGGCCACATATTTCAACGGATATCTTTTCGGCGGAAATCCATACGCGCGTCCAACGGGCGGCGATGAGCAATCGCTCACGCAGATTTCGCGCGACACCGTCGCCACTTTTTATCAAACATATTACAAGCCCGGAAACGCGGTGCTCGCTGTCGTCGGCGATTTTGATTCCGCGGAAATGGAAAAAATGCTGGCTTCACAATTCGCCGGATGGACGGGCGAAAATGTGCCGTCCGTCCGTGCGCTCGAACCGACGCCGGCTACGGGCAAGCGATTGCTTCTTGTTGACAAGCCGGATTCAACGCAAACATATTTCCGAATCGGAAACGATGGAATTTCGCGCACAAATCCCGATCGGGTTTATGTGGGTGTGGTGAACAATATTTTCGGAGGCAGTTTTACTTCGATGATTAATTCCGCGCTGCGCATCAAGTCGGGTTTGACGTACGGAGCAAATTCCGCTTTCGATCAGCGTAAAGCGCCCGGATCATTTTATATTTCGACGTACACAAAAAATCCGACCACGGAACAAGCGATGGATATGGCGCTGGACGTTCTGAAGCAATTGCACGAGAAGGGAATCAGCGCCGAACAACTTGCTTCCGCCAAGAGTCTTCTGAAAGGCCAGTATCCGTTGCGACTCGAAACGTCAGATCAACTTGCCAGCCAGATCGCCGATCTAGATTTCTATGGCCTGGACGCTCACGACATTGACGACTACCTTCCGAAGGTTGAGGCGATGACGATGGCCGATGCGCAGCGCATTATCAAAACATATTTTCCGCTCGATAATCTGGTGTTCGTCGTCATCGGAAAAGCCAGCGAGATTGGTGCTGCCATGAAGAAATACGCGCCGCAAATGGACACGCGTTCAATTTCCGATCCGGGTTTCTGGCAGGCGAACGGATCGCGATAACGGATTTTATTTTTGTGGAAATTTATTTAGCGCGGCTTTGCTTTCAAGCGCGATCGCAAATTGCTTTCCGTCAAAAGAGTAATGCAACTCGTAGATTTTCACCGAGGGCATTTCTTTTCCCGGTGAGCGCTTTGCGTTCACTTCACCGCAGGTCACCTGGCCGAACGCCGCCGTGATCGTCATCCCAGTGAGTTCGCCAGAATCCTTACTAGAAAACTTAATCTCTTTGATGCCCGATGACGGCACCTTCACGCTCGGATCGTCGCCGCACGTAGCGGTCGCGTCAGACGTTGTAAATACGAGCGCCTCGGTATCCTTCCCGGTGGAGTCAAATCGAGCGAGGAAAACCGAAGAGTCATTGTATCCTTGCCCAGACCATCCTCCTCGGCAAACAAGAAATTCGCGTCCATCTGCGAAAGGAAATTTGTGACAGTCATCGATGTGTAGTCCTTGATCGTAACGGAGCAGTTGAAACCCTCCTGAATTTATCGAAAAAAGGAAGCTACCGCCCCAATTACTGGCGTGCGAATCACAATTGGCTCCGTCGATGAATAGATTGTTTTCATGGGCGGACCTAAAATGGCCGACCATCGAGCCTGAGAAGTTCCAATCGCCCGTACCTTCGCCAAAGAAATCGGTGCCCTTCGGGCAAGTTTTGCATCCAGCGATGTTTCCGGTGTTTGATCTAGTAACCTCGGCTGGTTTGCAAAGTAGGGCGACGGCAGCTTCGACGTCGGCTTGATTTGCGGTACGCGCAAGGGCGTTCGCAGGCTGCGCGGCGCGGCCCTGGCTCCGGCAAACGGATGAAATTGTCAGTGCGAGGCACGCCAGCACAAAACAGTAGAGAATTCTTGCGCGATGAGTCATATGCCCAGTTTATCGCACACGCAAATCATCCGCGCAAGCGCTGAGCGCCGCCAATTCCGCGCGTCCTGTATAGTGTAGAAGAAGCATTTGCATCGCATGCCGGAACTTCCTGAAGTCGAAACTGTAGTGCGCGGATTGCGCGAGCCGCTCGTCGGCCGGCGCATCGTGGGCGTGCGTTTCGGCAAAACAGATTTCATTGACGATCCCGTCGCGCTCGGCGAACGATTGCCGGGCAGTAAAATCGCGCGCGTAGAACGCTATGGTAAATTTATTACGCTCGCCATGCAGCCGCTAGAATCCGCGCAAAGTGAATTTTATTTTTTCATCCATCTGGGGATGACTGGCCAGTTGATGTCTCGTAGCCCTTACGAGCCAGTGGCCGCGCACACGCACGCGTTTGTGGAATTGGATGACGGCCGCGAATTGCGTTACACGGACATTCGCCGCTTCGGCCGCATGCTGTTGGTTGCGGAATCCGAGAAGGAAAAATTTCACGGACAACTTGGGCGCGATCCGCTGGAAATCAGTGAAAAAGAATTCGTCACGGAATTTTCCAGCAGGCACTCCCAAGTAAAAGCTTTGCTGTTGAATCAAAGTGTGCTTCGAGGTATGGGAAACATTTACACGGATGAAGCTTTGTGGCGCGCCAAAATTCATCCGGCGCGTCTCGGATCAAATCTGCAAAAACCGCAACTGAAGGCAATTTACAAGGCGATGCGACACGTTCTTACGACAGCGATCCGCATGCGTGGCTCCAGCATTTCGGATTATCTCGACGCCGAAGGTTTGCCCGGCGCGTATCAAGCTCGGCATCGAGTTTATGGACGCGATGGGAAACCGTGTCCGCGATGCAAGACTGTGATTCGACGAATTGTTGTCGCTGGGCGTGGAACACATTTCTGTCCGAAGTGCCAATTGGCTCCGCGCAAGAAATCGCCTTCTCGCAAAAAGTGAATTTCAAAAGAAAATGGCAGTTAGCTTTCAGAAATATTTGGCAGGAGCAGGAAATTAATCTGCGGCGGTTCCGCGAGCGCGCTCAACATTGGGCCGCAATCGCGGCGCAGCTGCGGCAAAGATCAGTTCGCCCCACACTCGACGGTCACGCCGGTCGAGCCACAGCACGCGGTCCCGCAGCTTTTGGAACGGCGCTTCTTCCAGAAGCTCGCTGAACAATTCGTGGATGCGTTCCTGAAATTCCAAATTTTCAGAGCGGAATCCGTCCGGCGGAATTCCATCAGCCATCGGAGGCACGGCCACGAGCAGCGAATATGTGTCCATCCACCAGGAAAGCCACGTTTCCAGTTGCTGCTGGCGTCCAAATTTATTTACAAGGTATCCGTAATTATCCAGCACGGAGCGATCGCAAATAATATGCGGCGCGCGCGCGGAAGCTTCCAGTTCCGCGGCAATTTGCGCGTGCAAAATCCAAAGCTGGCCTTCGAGCGTGGTGCCCTCGTTCACCGGAAAGGGAGATCGGCGCGCAACTTCCGTCACCAGCTCAACGTTGTAGTCCGCTTTTTTCAGCAGAGAACAAGTTTCGTAGGCAAGGGTAGTTTTTCCAACTCCGTGGGTGCCAACCAGCGCCAACTTCAATGGACGAGTCCTCACTAAATGCACGCCGGAGTTTTAACACACAATTTACGAACTGGAAATAGGTAGAATACATTTCGGAAAGAGAGCTGTGGAAATGCGAGCTGTGATTCAGAGAGTGAGCCGAGCGCGCGTGACCGTCGAAGGCCGCGTGACCGGAGAAATCGGCGCGGGACTTGTGATCCTTCTCGGCGTTGGGCGCGAAGACAACGCTGAAGCTGCCGCCTATCTTGCCGAAAAAAGTGCGAACTTGCGCATTTTCAATGACGCCGAAGGGAAAATGAATCGCTCGCTGATTGATATCGGCGGCGCGGCGCTGGTAGTTTCACAATTTACTTTATACGGCGACGCGCGAGGCGGGCGCAGGCCCGGTTTCACGCGTGCCGCTCCTCCGGAAGAAGCCAATCGGCTTTACGAAGAATTTGTGCGCGTGTTGCGCGAACTGAAAATTATTGTAGAGACCGGCGTGTTCCAAACGCACATGGAAGTTGAATTGACGAACGATGGGCCCGTAACGATCCTTCTGGATTCCGACAAATTGTTTTGAGCGCTCAGATAGAAGCATGCCGCAGACTTCCCTCGTAGCCGAAGCGGTTAACTCGTGGCGCACATTCGCCATTGGAAAAACATATCGTTTAACGATATAATGTTCTCAGATGGCCTCACGACCAACAGAAAGCAATTATCGTTCTCTGGCGGAATTCCGCTACCAGATCCGCCTCTTCATGGCCGATAGCGACGAAACTGCGCGGTCGGCCGGGCTGGAACCCGAACAATTTCAACTTTTGCTCGCCGTTCGCGGTATGCCGCAGGGAAGCAGCGCCACGATTCAACGCCTTGCTTCACGTCTTCTCGTTCGGCACAACACAGCCGTTGAACGCATCGACCGCCTCGCGCATATGGGGCTGCTGCGCCGCACGCATAGCAGCAGGGATCACAGGGTTGTTTTTGTGGAACTTTCCGCACGCGGCAAACGCATCGTTGAAAAACTTGCCCACAAGCGCGTGCAGGAATTGCGCCGTAATGGACACGAACTGATTGCCGCGCTCGCGAAAGTAATTTCGTCGACTCGTCCAAATTCCAGCAGAAAAAAACGAGACGGCTAGAGGATTGAAGGAGGAATTGTGCAGGAAGGATCAAAATCCATCGGCGCCGCAGACGTGCGAAGCGGAGACGCCGCGGGTTTCAGACTTGAATTTATTTCTCTGCTGGCCGCCGGAATCGGCCTGTTCGCAGGAGTCATCGCTTACGTTCTTTATAATTTAATTGGCCTGATTACGAACATCGCTTTCTATCACCAGTTCTCGACTCATTTCCGAAGTCCCGAAGCAAATCATCTTGGCGGTTGGGTAATTTTGCTGCCCGTTGTGGGTGGACTGATCGTCGGATTCATGGCGAAATTCGGATCGTCAAAAATTAAGGGCCACGGAATTCCTGAAGCGATGGAAGCAGTTCTCACATCGCGCAGCCGTATCGAAGCAAAAGTTGCCATCTTAAAGCCGATTTCCGCCGCAATTGCGATTGGCACGGGCGGCCCGTTCGGCGCTGAAGGTCCTATCATTCAAACGGGTGGCGCGGTCGGATCTTTGATCGGGCAATTTATTTCGACAACCGCGTCGGAGCGAAAAGTTTTGCTGGCGTGCGGCGCAGGCGCGGGCATGGCCGCCACATTTAACACGCCGCTGGCCGGAGTAATTCTTGCGATCGAACTTCTCTTGCTGGAATTTCGCGCGCGCTCGTTCATACCGCTGGTGATTTCCACGACGCTCGCCACCAGCGTGCGATTTCTTTTGCTCGGTTCCGGCGCGATGTTTCATTTTTCCGCCGTTGATTTCGGCATTCCGTCCGGCCTGCCGTATTACCTCGTGCTCGGAGTGCTCTGTGGATTTGCCGCGATCGGCCTGACGAAATTTCTTTATTGGATGGAAGATATGTTTGACCGTCTTCCGATCAGCGATCTTTGGCATCCCGCAATCGGCGCACTGGGATTGGGAATTATCGGTTTTTTTATCCCCAGAGTTCTCGGCGTCGGCTATGACACGATTTCAGGCATTTTGAATAATCAATTTACGTTGCACGTTTTGATTCTGTTGCTGGTGTTCAAGGCTCTGGCGATGGTTATTTCTCTCGGTTCCGGAACTTCCGGCGGATTGCTTGCGCCTACATTTATGTCCAGCGCGGCGATGGGCGGAGCATTCGCCCTGGTGGTCAACCATTTTATTCCGTCAGCGAACTTGGCGCCCGGAGCCTATGCGCTGGTTGCGATGGGCGCGGTTTTCGGCGCGGCGTCGCGTTCCACATTCGCGTTTATCGTATTCGCGTTTGAAATTACGCGTGACTACAATTCAATTCTGCCGCTAATGTTGGTCTGCGTAATCGCTGATCTAATCGCCATTCGCTTCCTGCCGAATTCCATCATGACGGAAAAACTCGCCCGGCGCGGGCTGGATACGCATCAGGATTTTGAAGCGAACGTAATGAAACAAGTGAAAGTAAGCGAAGTAATGTTCTCCGACGTGCCAACAATCTCTCCGCAAATGAGAGTTTCCGAAGCGGTTGACCGCATCGCGTCCGGCGATCCGGATTTGGCGCGCCATCATGCGCTGCCGATTGTGGATGAACAAGGTGAACTCGCGGGCATGGTTACGCAAAGCGATTTGCTCGCGATGCTGGAAGTGGAAGGTGGACGCGATAAGACAGTTCTTGACGCGGGCACACGCGCGCTCGTCGTCTGCTATCCCGACGAAAATGTTTTCGATGCGATGACGCGAATGCTGCGCAACGACATCGGTCGTCTTCCGGTAGTCAGCCGCGAAGATCCCCACCGTTTAATCGGTTACGTCAGCCGGTCCAGCGTGATGTCCGCGTGGGGAAAACATTTGGATGATGAATCGAATCGCGAGCACGGTTGGATCAAGAAATATTTCAAGGGCGCTTCTAATTTGCCACCGGAAAAGTAGATCGATCTGAATTCCCGCATTGCGCAAGCCGCGTATACAATTGATCGAGACCTATCTTTGAAAGGGATGTTTCAAGAATGGCCGCCGCAGCGCAACCCGGCATAAAGTCCAGTCCTCTACGGATGCAGCTCCTTCGTTGGAAAGCGCAATTCGGCCAGCGCGAAGATCAAGTAATTCTGATTTTAGCGCTTGTGATCGGCGCGCTAACCGGAGCTACGGTTGTAGCTTTCATTTTGGCCACGGAACGTCTCGGCTTGCACCTCTATCCTGTTGGCAGCGCCGCATGGCGGCGCGTGCTTATTCCGGTGGCTGGATCGCTAGGAATGGGCTATCTGCTTTTCCGATATTTTCCGGATGCGCGCGGCAGCGGAGTTCCGCAAACAAAAACCGCGTTGTTTGCGCGCGATGGTGTAATCACTCTCCGCACCGTGCTCGGAAAATTCTTTTGCACTGCAGGCACACTGGCGTGCGGCATTCCGCTCGGACGTGAAGGGCCGTCCGTTCAAGTTGGTGGAGGAATCGCTTCGGTGCTCGGGCGCTTCCTCGGACTCAGCCCCAAAAATGTTAAGAAATTAATTCCGGTCGGCGCAGCGGCTGCGATTGCCGCTGCATTTAATACTCCGCTCGCTGCGGTGCTTTTTACTCTGGAAGAAGTTGTGGGCGATTTGAACGCTCCGGTGATGGGCGCAGTGGTCCTCGCGTCAGCAACCGCATGGGTCGTGTTGCGCTTACTGCTCGGCGATAATCCGCTCTTCAAAGTCCCGCAATATCATTTGGTCCATCCGCTGGAATTTGCAATTTACGCGCTGCTCGGTGTTGCAGGTGGATTGGTTTCCGTTGCGTTCACAAAATTGTTGCTCGGAATTCGCGCGCGATTCCTCAGATTTCCGCAATGGACGGTTTGGTTTCAGCCCGTCGCCGGCGGATTAGTGGTCGGATTGATGGGCTGGTTTGTGCCGCAGGTTCTCGGCGTCGGATACGGATATGTTGGCGACGCGTTGAACGGCGGCATGGCGCTCAAATTAATGGCGCTGCTGATTGTGCTAAAAACCGTGGCCGTCTGCACCAGCTACGGATCGGGAAACGCCGGCGGAATTTTCGGGCCAAGTCTTTTTATCGGAGCGATGCTTGGCGGCGCGATTGGAACTGTGGCGCATCATTTT
>DATBYL010000130.1:0-2187 GCA_036513735.1 Candidatus Acidiferrales bacterium | reverse complement strand
CAAGTGGGTCTGGACGCGTCGCGAATTGTGCTCGGCGAGGAGATGGCCAAGACCAGCGACGCGGCGATGGGAGCGCTGGCGGAAAAGACGACGGTGTTTGCGCGAGTATCGCCTTCGCAGAAGCACAGGATTATTTTGGCGCTGAAGGCGCGCGGGCGCGTGGTGGGTTATATGGGCGACGGTATTAATGATGCGCCTTCGCTGCATTCGGCGGACGTGGGAATTTCTGTGCCGTCGGCGGTGGATGTGGCGCGCGACGCGGCGGATATCATTTTAGTTGAGCCGGGACTGGCGGTGCTGCATCGCGGAATCATTGAGGGTCGGAAGGCGTCCGGCAACGCGATGAAATATTTGTTGATGGATACCAGCTCGAACTTTGGAAATGTTCTGAGCATGGCGGCGGCGTCCGTATTTTTGCCGTTCCTGCCGATGTTGCCGACTCAAATCTTGTTGAATAATTTTTTGTACGATCTTTCGCAGGTAACAATTCCCACGGATAATGTGGACGACGAATACGTGCGCTTGCCGCAGCGTTGGGACATGAAGCTGGTCCGTAATTTTATGCTGTTCATCGGGCCAATCAGTTCCATTTTCGATTTTCTGACGTTTTACGTTCTGCTGCACTGGATGCATGCCCGCGAACACGAATTTCAAACGGGCTGGTTTGTGGAATCGCTGGCGACGCAGACGCTGGTGCTCTTTGTGATTCGCACGATGGGGAATCCGTTTAAGAGCCGTCCCAGCCGGCCGCTGTTGCTGACGACGCTCTTCATCGCGGCATTGGGAGTGGCGCTGCCGTTCACTCCAGTTGCGAGCGTAATGGGCTTCACCCATCTGCCCGGCTACTACTATCTTTTCCTGATCGTGGTGACGGCGGCGTACCTGGGATTGGTTGAAATTGGAAAACGACTTTTAGTGGCGCGGCGCATCAAAACTCTACGGGCGGCGCAGGCCTGAGACCGATTTGGATTTCGTGCATCAATTAAGGATTGGTGAGAAATGAAAATTGGAGTTGCCGCAGATCATGAGGGTTTTGCGCTGAAGGCGGAGATTGCCGCGTACCTCAACAGTTTGGGGCACACGATAGAAGACTTCGGCACGTCGGACAGCAAGCCGGTGGATTATCCCGATTATGCGGAAAAGTTGGGACGCGCCGTGCTGGATGGGCGCTGCGAGCGCGGAGTGATGGTGTGCGGAAGCGGAGTTGGCGCGGCGGTGGCGGCGTGTAAATTGCCGGGAATTCGCGCAAGCGTTTGCCACGATACGTACTCGGCGCATCAGGGAGTCGAGCACGACGATATGAATTTGCTGACGATGGGATCGCGCGTGGTTGGCGATCAATTGGCGTTTGAAATTGTGCGGGCGTATGTGGGAGCGGTATTCAGCGGAGAAGAGCGTCACGTTCGGCGGTTGGCGAAAATTCGCGCGCTGGAAGAAAAATATTCAGGCGGCAATTCCGCGAAAAAGGAAGCTGGGAAATGACTATGAGCACGAGCGCAAAAATAAATTCAGACGGAATGTTTGGGCAGTCGGCGAAATTGCCGAAGGAACTTGCGGCCGACGTGGCGGCGGTGCTCGCGGATTGGACTGCCGGCGATAAAGTGAAGCGTATGTGGGCGCACGATGCGTCACTGTGGACGAATACGGATGAAGCGCAATGGTTGGGATGGCTGGATATTGTTGCGGAGCAAATTGCGGACGCGGAAAAATTCCGCAGTTTGGCGGAGGAAATTCGCGCGGGAAAATTTTCCGATGTGGTGCTGATGGGTATGGGCGGCTCGAGTTTGTGTCCGGAAGTGATGGATCTTACGTTTGGACGTATCGCCGGATTCCCGAAAATGCATGTGCTGGATTCGACCGATCCGGCGCAGATTACGGCTACGGCGAAAAAAGTGGATTTAGCGCGGACGATTTTTATTGTGTCCAGCAAATCGGGAACGACGCTGGAGCCGAATATTTTTCAACAATATTTTTACGGGCGCGCGAAGGAAGCAGTGGGCGCGAAAGAAGCGGCGAAGCGATTCATTGCGATTACCGATCCGGGATCTCATTTGGAACAGGTTGCGAAGCAGGAAGGTTTCCTGCATATCGAGTTTGGAGTGCCGAGTATTGGTGGGCGATATTCGGCGCTATCGAATTTTGGAATTGTGCCCGCGGCGGTGCAGGGAATTGCCGTGACGAAATTCC
>DATBYL010000129.1:0-2857 GCA_036513735.1 Candidatus Acidiferrales bacterium | reverse complement strand
CCAAACCCGAGGTGACATCTCGTCTGCTTGAGTTTGAAGCGAATATCGCTGTCTACCACGGCCAGATCGCAAAGGCGCTCGACCTTGATCGGCGATCGCGCGCCGCCGCTGGAAACCAATCGAAAAAGGAGATCGCGTCCGGAGATGCCGGAATCTCTGAAACAGAATTACTGGTCGGCGAAACTGATCAAGCCAGGAAGGATGCGGAGACCGCGATCTCTGCCGCCACGGATAAACTTCCGCAATTCACGGCCGCGATTGCGCTTGCCATGACCGGGGATGGCGTCCGGGCTCAGTCCGTCCACGACGATATTTCAAAACGGTTTCCCGAAGATACGATTATGCAGAGTATTTTGCTGCCATGTCTTCAGGCCGCAATCGAATATGGGCGCGGTAACTTCGCTAAAGCTATCGATGTGCTCCAGCCGGTGACTCAGTACGAATTGAGCGGATTTACGAATCTAGATCCCGCGTATCTTCGAGGCATGACCTACTTGAAATTGAACAAGGGCGCTGAAGCCGCAGCGGAATTCCAGAAGTTGATCGATCACCGCGGTGTTGTGGGGACTTCTATAACGGGACCATTGGCGCATCTAGGCGTGGCGCGTGCGCGCGTCTTACAAAATGACACGGCCGGAGCGCGGACGGAATATCAGAATTTTTTGGCGTTATGGAAGGATGCTGACCCGAATCTTCCAATCTTTAAGCAGGCGCAAGAGGAATACGCAAAACTGAAGTAGCGATAGCTTTATTTGACTACGCTTTCTCCTTCGTCGTCATCGTCTTCTTCGTCACCAGCATCGTCTTCGTCTTCTTCAAAAATTTCTACGTTCTCCGGGGCCATCTCGCGTCCAGGAACCTCGCCGCTTTCCCTATTCAACTCGTCCAAATCGTCGCTCATCTCGCTCAACTGCGAAAGCTGCGTGCGCCAGTCAATTTGACGAACCATCGCTGGGTTATCGCGCCATCCGGGCTGAACTGTGACGTGCAATTCCAAAAATACTTTCATTCCAAGCAGTGCTTCGATCTCGACGCGCGCGGCCATGCCGATTTTCTTCAGCATTTCGCCGCCCTTGCCAATTAGGATTCCCTTTTGGCCTTCCTGCTCCACAAATAAAGTTACGCGAATGCTCGTAAGCTTCGGCGTTTCCTCGAACGAATCCACAATAGCGGCAATCGCGTGAGGAACTTCTTTGTGCGTGAGGCCCATCGCCTTTTCGCGCACAATTTCGCCGGCCAGAAAACGCTCCGGTTGATCCGTGACTTGATCCGTGGGAAACAGCGGCGGGCCGACGGGCAAATATTCCGCGAACTTCTTTAGCGCGAGCTCGACGCCATCACCATCGCGCGCGGAAATTGGAATAATGTCCGTCCATTCGCGAAGGTGAGTGCAGGTGTTGATCAGCGGCAGAAGTTTTTCTTTTGCGATGCGGTCAATTTTATTCAGCAAAAGGATTGCGCGCCCCTTGAACTGATTGGCGCGCTGAAGAACTGCTTTATCACCGGGACCAATTGGACCGCTTGCATCCAGCATCACCGCGAGCAAATCGACGCCTTCCATCGCCTGTGCGATTTCCTGAAGCATGTGGCGACGCAAAGCAGTGCCACCTTCGTTCAGGCCGGGCGTATCAATCAGAATCACCTGGGCGTCGGGACGCGAGACGATTCCCAAAATCCGGTTGCGCGTCGTCTGCGATACCTGTGTCACGATAGAAACTTTTTGGCCGACCAGACGATTCACCAGCGTGGACTTGCCCACGTTGGGCCGTCCGACAATCGCCACGAATCCACACTTAAACTGCGCTGCTTTACTTTCCGCTGACATATGTTCCCTGAATTCCCGTCTCGTTTCGATGTGTGTTACGACTTCGCCCACGCGGCTGCGGCATGGCGCCGCGCGCGCAGGCGCAAAACTTTTCGCTGGTTCGCATCGATGACTTCAAATCGCAAACCATCATAGTCGATCCGCTCGCCAGCGGCGGGCACGTGCCCCGCAATGTGATTCAGCAATCCGGCGACAGTCGTGAATTGCTCGCCTTCTCCCGCTTCCAGATCAACTCCAAATAGCTCGCGCAGTTTTTCCAGCGAAACACTTCCGCGAACGATCATGCTTCCATCGGAATCTCGCACGACGTCCGGGGCGGGACGGCGGTCTGATTCGCCAAACTCCCCGACGATTTCTTCCACCAGATCTTCTGCCGTCACCAGACCTGCGAAGAGTCCATGTTCATCAAACGCCAGCGCAATCTGCTGATTCTTTTTCTGCATTTCCTTCAGAAGTTCGGAACCGTATTTCGTTTCTGGCATCAGAAGCACGGGCCTGAGCAGCGTGCGAACCTTTTGGTGCCGCGCGTCTTCGTCGGAAACTTCCAGCAAATCGCGCGAATAGACGACGCCTTGCATATCGTCCAGCGATTCGCCGAAAACAGGTATGCGCGAAAACTTTTTATCCACCACGAGCTGACGCAAATCCTCGAGCGTGGCGTCCGCGGAAATCGCTACAACTTCCGGGCGTGGAGTCATCACTTCGCTCAACCGCTTATCGCCGAACTCCATCACCTGCTCGATTAGTTCGGCGTCATCGTGTTTCAGAATGCCTTCTTCTTGCGCAGCTTCCACCAGCGCTTCAATTCCCTCTTGTTCCGTGCGACGCTCCGGCTCGCCACCCGCTCCGTCTTCATCTGAAATGCGCGCCAACGAAGCCGCGACTTCAACGCTTGCGCGAAGCGGCCATACCAGCAACAAGAAAAATCGCACCGCCGGCATCAGCGGACGCAACCAGCGTCCCGTTGTTCTGGCCAGCAGAACATCCGGCAGAAAGTGCATCGCTACGACGTCTTCCGCCGGAACAAATACC
>DATBYL010000128.1:0-4449 GCA_036513735.1 Candidatus Acidiferrales bacterium | reverse complement strand
CGCTTCGCCAGCGCGTGATCCGGATGCGTTTTCAGTCCGGGATAATGTACGCGCGCAACTTTGGGATGCTTGCTCAAATATTTCGCAACTTCCATCGCCGTTGCGCATTGTTGACGGACCCGCGGCCCCAGCGATTTCATTCCGCGAATTAAAAGGAACGCGCCTTCTGGATCCATCGAGCCGCCCAGGTAAATCACCATCATGCGGACTTTATCGATGAAAACTTTTTTCCCGGCGACAGCGCCGCCAATTAAATCAGTATGTCCGCCTAAATATTTTGTGGTGCTATGCGCGGCCATGTCGAAACCCAATTCAAGCGGCTTCTGAAGCGCGGGCGATGCGAAAGTGTTATCCACCAGACTTACAAGATTGAATTTCTTCGCGAGCGCGACGGCTTTTCGCAAATCCACAATTCGCAGCGTGGGATTTGTGGGAGTTTCCACATACAACAAGCGCGCGCGGCTATTCACCAACTCTTCCACGCCCGCTAAATCATTTTCAACGAAATGCACTTTAATTCCGAAGCGCGGAAAAACATCGCGCAGCAGCCGGTACGTGCCGCCGTAAAGCTGGCGCGTGGCGATCATTTCGTCGCCGCTGGAAAGCACGGCAAGCAGCGCCGAAGAAATTGCCGCCATGCCACTGGCCGTCACCACCGCCGATTCCGTGTGCTCCAGCGCGGCGATTTTCACTTCCGCAACGGTCAGCGTGGGATTGCCGTAGCGCGTGTAAATGTACGCTTTGCTTTTTCCTTCCGCCCAGCGCTTCATTTCTCCCGTGCTGGAAAAAGTGAATGTGGACGAGCGCACAATCGGCGTGCTGACCGGGCCGCCAATTCCGAAGTGATCTTCCCCGGCGTGAATGGCGCTCGTTGAATCGCTCCAACGGCGCGAAGTTTTATTTTTCATGGGAGAACATTCTTCACTGGTTGCGCGCGAATCGCAACGTCCAATTTGGCAATCCGAAAATTGCAGTCAATCCAATTTGGCGCGCGATTCGCAGAACTCAGTGCAACATTTCCTCGTCGATTTCCTGGCCCGCTCGCGCCGCCTTCGCATGCGCGATAATTTTCTCTGCGATTTCGCTCGGCACAAAATCGTAATGAGAAAATTCCATTCCGTAACTCGCGCGCCCCTGCGTCATGGAAGTCAGTCCGGTGGCGTAGCTCAACATTTCCGACTGCGGAACTTTCGCTTTGATAATTACATTCGTTCCGCGCACTTCGCTGCCGCTGATGTGTCCACGCCGCGAGCTCAGATCGCCCATTAAATCGCCGGAATATTGATCCGGCGCAGCGATTTCCACGTTCATAATTGGCTCCAGCAGAGCGGGCTTTGCATGGCTCATGGCTTCTTTGAACGCCAGCGATCCGGCAATCTTGAACGCCATGTCCGAAGAATCCACGTCGTGATATTTTCCGTCGTAAAGCACCGCGCGGAAATCCACCACGGGATATCCGGCCAGATACCCGCGCTCGGCCGATGCGCGAATTCCTTTCTCGACTGACGGAATAAAATTATTCGGAATCGCACCGCCGAATACGTCATCCACAAATTCAAATCCCGCGCCATGAGCCAGCGGCTCAAGCTTAATGCGGCACACGGCGAACTGTCCGTGACCGCCGGTTTGTTTTTTATGTTTGCCTTCCGCTTCGGCTTTCCCGCGGATCGTTTCCAGATACGGAACTTTCGGCGGCTTCAAAGTCAGGTCCACGTGATATCGTTTGCGAAGTTTTGCAACGACCACTTCAATGTGTTGCTGGCCGGAACCGGAGAGCAGAAATTCCTTCGTTTGCGGATCGCGCGAAAATCGCAGCCCCAAATCCTCTTCCAAAATTCTGTGAATGGATTGGCCGAAACGATCCTCGTCCGCGCGCGTTTTCGGCTCGATCGCAAATGTGATGGCAGGCTCCGGAATTCGCGCCGGCGGATAATAAATTGGCGCAGCCTTATCGCCCAGAGTTTCGCCGGTCAAAGTTTCCTTCAATTTTGCAACGGCGCACAAATCTCCCGCGTGCATTTCCGCCACGTCGGCGCCCGCTTTTCCTTCCATCGCCTGCACATGCTGCAAACGTTCCGCGGAACCGCGATTGTAATTTACAAGATTCGCATCAGCCTTCAGCACGCCCGACATCACTTTGAAATATGTAATTCGTCCGGCGAATGGGTCGGCAAGCGTCTTGAATGCGAAAATCGAAACCGGTTCGTTATCTGCAATTTTGCGCTCGACCGAATCTCCCTTGCGCGCGGGCTGTTTGAAGCCTTCCACTTTTCCGCGCGCCGAAGGATCGGGAAACACATCCGCCAGAAAATTCAGCAGCGATTCGCTGCCGATATTCGGCAACGCAGCCGTGGCCAGCACCGGATAAATACGCCGCGTCAACACCGCGCCGCGCAACCCCTTCAATAAATCCGCCGGCGGCAACGTGCCATCCGCGAAAAATTCTTCCATTAATTTGTCGTCGCCTTCGGCCACAAGCTCCACAAGTTTTTCGTGAGCTTCCGTCGCCGCGACCGTCATGTCCGAGGGAATTTCTTCGATGGACGCTTTGCCGTCGCCGCCCGATTTATAAATGTGGGCCTTCATGTTGATCAGGTCCACAACGCCGCGAAAATTCCTTTCTTCGCCAACCGGAAGTTGCACGGCCACAGCGCCGCGCCCAAAAACTTCCTGAATATTTCCAAGCGAACGCTCAAAGTTCGCCAGATCGCGGTCCATCCAATTAATTACAAACGCCCGCGGCAATTCATATTCGGTGCAGAAGTCCCAAACTTTTTCAGTGACGACCTGCACGCCCGTATGCGCGTCAATCACAATCAGCGCGCAATCGGCGGCAATCAGGCTGGCGCGCGTTTCATTCACAAACGTGCTGTAGCCCGGCGTATCCAGAAAATTAATTTTTGTTTTTTCGGATTGTCCCGGCGGCGCCCATTCCGCGTATGCCAGCGCCGATTGAATGGAAATTTTGCGGGCGATTTCTTCGTCGTCCCAGTCTGTTACCGTGCTGCCTTCGGAAACTTTTCCAAATCGCGTGGTCATTCCCGCAGTGTGCAGCAACGACGACACCAGCTGCGTTTTCCCGGTGGCGCCGTGGCCTACAATGCCTACGTTCCTTATTGATTGTGTGTTGTATGTGCGCATGGATCCCCCTTTTTTCCCGAGGAGGGTCCCGGCGTGCGCTCGCCGCGCAGCGAATGCAGCGCGAGGCCCCGATTCGGCGGATGCTAGCACGATGGCGCACGGGCGGCAATCGGGTGATTCTGGAATTAGCGGCGCGGCCCAAGCGCTTCGCGAAGTATAATCAGATGCGCGTTTTCACGAGGTGATGCACTTCATGCGGAAGCGAATCATTATTTTGTTCAGTACAATTTTTCTAACCGGCGCGTTGATTGCGCTGCCGCTGACGCGTGTCTCAGCGAGTCGCGTTGCGATGCAGAGCGCAACACCGCCGCAAGTAAATTCCGTTCCTATTTCGGAAGAACATCACCATCATCTCGTGCTGGCAAATTCATTTATCCAAGCGTATGAAGTGGAAGTTCCGCCGCATGATTCCACGCTCCTGCATCGTCACGATCAAGACTACGTCTACATCGTGTTTGGCGACGCGGACATAACCAACGCCGTGGAAAATAAAGAGCCAGTGAAAGCGCATCTTGCCGATACCACAGTAAATTTCGCGAAGGGACCATTCGCGCACATCGCGCGCGACGACGGCAACACGATATTCCGCAACATCACCGTGCAACTTCTGCAGCCTCAAGGGGAGTTGAAAACTTATTTTCCTTCGGTGAATGCCGCGCTGGACGCCGCCGAAAAAGATCCGAACAATATTCACGTGCGCCGCATGAAAGGCGCGACGGAAGTTGTGATTCTGGAGACAGGTGAGATGCGCGCTCTGGCCGTGAACGTGAAGCCGGGCGCAGCGTGGGCCGCCGTGAATTCCGAACACACTTTTCTGGCCGTTTGGATCGACCGCTGGCGCGAACGCCTTCATCCCGGCAAGCCGAACGCCGAAATTTTTCCGATTCAAATGGAAACGTGGTTCGCCCCCAGCGGCGAAACGTCAATTCGCGATTCGCTGCAGACTCCGATGAATATTTTCCTTCTGGAATTTAAGAACGACAATCAATTTTAATAAGGACAATTATGCGGAAACGTGGAAAGTTCCGTCCGGCCGCACGCAGGCCCAGGCCATATTCGGCGTGTTGAATGCCGCGCCGGGATTTCCTTCGCGGTCCAGCAAAATTAATCCACCGGTGCCCTTCGTGCGCGTGGCCAATAGCTGAATGCAATTATCCGCAACCTGCTGCGCCTGCGCGCCGCTCACTCGCAATTGATCCACTGCATTTTTCGCCAGCACGACTTTCATAATCGCTTCGCCCCAGCCGGTGCAAGAAACTCCGCCGGCTTCTTGATCGGCATAAGTTCCGCAGCCAATCAGCGGCGAAT
>DATBYL010000127.1:0-4407 GCA_036513735.1 Candidatus Acidiferrales bacterium | reverse complement strand
TCCCTTCAAGTCGTGCGCATGGATACGCGTTATTCTTCCGCTTCGCTCGCGAAGATCCCGGCCACGGAAACTTACGACGTCATCATCGCGGCGCTACTCGTGCGCGTCGCAGACCGCAAGGACTCAGTTTCGCTTCCGCCGGAACAAATCCAAATCGTCGAAAATCTTTTCAAACTGCCCAAGCCCGTCGTCGTCGCGTGCTTCGGCAGTCCCTACTTGATTGAAAGGTTTCCGGAAGCGCCGGCATGGATCGCGGCGTTCAGCACCGCGGACGTTTCGCAGCGAGCCGTCGGTCGTGCGCTGTTCGGAGAAATTGCAGTCGGCGGGAAAATTCCCGTCACCGTGCCAAATGCGAAACCGCCGGTGCAAATCGGTGATGGGCTAGCTAAATCCGCAAACCCAATGGCTCTGCAGCCGGCAACAAAATCGCGCGAATCAAAACTTGAGTCCGCATACGATCTTCTGGATAGCAGCGTTGCGGATCACGCGTTCCCCGGCGGAGTTCTTGCCGTCGGCTGTAAGGACGAATTTTGGATTCACCCATTCGGAAGACAAAGCTATGAATCCAACGCACGCGCAATTAAATCCGACACGATTTACGACGTCGCCTCGCTAACAAAACCCGTTGTCACCACAACTTTAGTCGCGATGGAAGTGGAAGCTGGCCGAATAAATCTCGATTCACCAGTTGGCCTCTATTTGCCAGAGTGGAACTCTGGCTCGCAACGCGAGTGGCGTGACAAAGTAACCATTCGCCATTTGCTTACGCACACTTCCGGATTGCCCGGCCACCTAACTTATTATCAAACGCTGAAATCGAAGCGGGAAATTCTTAAACATGTGCTAGCGGAACATCTGCTGTGCGAGCCCGGTTCCAAGTGCGAATATTCCGATCCTGGATTTATTCTACTCGGAGCGGTTTTGGAATCGACGACCGGCTGGTCGCTTGAAACACTCGCCCGCCAGCGCATCTTTTTTCCGCTCGATATGCGTCGCTCGATGTTCGATCCCTCAACATTTGTAACCGGTCTGCGAAATGTTGGTGAGTATCTTTACCGCGGTACGGGATTCATCAAATACCTTGAAGGCGAAAGAGAGCCTGAAGACGCCGCAGGCCACAGCTTATTTGGATCCGAACGAGTAATGGAAATGCTTGTCGCCCCCACCGGATCCGATTCCCCACTACGCAAACGCGAACTGCGCGGCGAGCCGCACGACGACAACGCTTTCGTAATGGGCGGGATCGCCGGCCACGCCGGACTTTTCTCAACCGCTGGCGATCTCGCCACATTCTGCCTAATGATGCTCAACGGCGGCATCTACGCGCATCACCGTCTGCTCAAACGCGCAACCGTCGAGGAGTTCACCTCCGCGCAACCGCTCGCACAAAATACTCGCGCACTCGGCTGGGTCGTACCCACGGAACCTTCCGCCAGCGGAAGATATTTTTCGTCGCGCAGTTTCGGCCACGCCGGATTCACCGGCGCGTCAATCTGGTGCGACCCCGAAAAAGATCTCTTCGTCGTCTTGCTGACCAATCGCGTTCACCCCGTCCGCACCAACGAGAAGATTCAGCAAGTCCGCCCCGCGCTCCACGACGCCGTTGCTGAAGCGCTGGGATTCACCACGCCCCGCGCCTCATCCGAAAAGAAATAATGTTCTGCGCCTGCTATTGGCGAATTCGCTCCGCGCAAACAGTCAGCCCGTTTCACCAGCTATAATTCCAAATCGTGTCTTCTAAACAAAAAAGCATTCGCGCAACCGAGCAGCGTAACCCGCGCACACGCGGACTCGACCTGCTTTCCACGCAGAATTTATTGCGCGCGCTAAATCGTGAAGACGCATCTGTTCCGCGTGCCGTCGCAAAAGAAATTCCCGCAATTGCGCAGGCAGTGGAAATAATGGCGCACGCCCTCACCCACGGAGGACGCGTATTCTATGTCGGCGCCGGTACCAGCGGCCGCCTCGCAACTCTGGACGCATCAGAAATTCCACCAACCTTCGGTGTTTCGCCAAAAATGTTTCAAGCAATCATCGCCGGCGGAACGCGCGCGCTAACAAACGCCGTCGAAGGCGCGGAAGATTCATCCTCGCAAGGCGCGAGGGATATCGCGGCAAAACGCATCACAAAGCATGATGTCGTGATCGGCATCACCGCGTCCGGCTCAACTCCCTACGTTCTCGGCGCACTTTCCGCAGCGGCGAAAGCAGGCGCTGCAACGATCGGCATCACCTCCAACAGAAATTCGCCTCTCGCAAAATCCGTGAAAATATTAATCGCCACCAACACTGGCCCCGAAGCAATCACCGGCTCCACGCGCCTAAAGGCCGGCACCGCACAAAAATTGGTACTCAACATGCTCTCTACAGCCACGATGGTTCGGCTCGGCCGCGTGTATGACAACTGGATGATCGGCGTATCGCTGACAAATCAGAAGTTACGCAAGCGCGGCCAGCGAATTCTCGAGGAGGCATCCGGCGCAAGCGTGTCTGAAGCGGCACGCGCGTTGCGTCAAGCCGGACACGACCCATGCATCGCGCTCATCATGCTCAAGAAAAAAGTGAACGCATCAGAAGCGCAATTATTATTGAGCGCCGCGAATGGAAACATGCGCCGAGCGCTTCACGAATTCAGGAAATAAAACAGGGGCCCATGGACAAACTAGTTATTCAAGGCGGAAGAAGGCTCGAAGGCACGGTGCGAATTAGCGGCGCAAAAAATGCCGCGCTTCCCGCGATGACGGCAGCGCTGCTCACCGCCGAACCCGTGCATCTGCACAACGTGCCGCGCGTTCGCGATATCGTCACCATGGGCCGCCTGCTCGCGCATATGGACGCGACCGTCTCCACGCCCGAACTTCCTTCCACGAGCTACACGATTCGCACGGAAAGCGTGAACGACGCTGAAGCACCATACGAATTAGTAAAAACGATGCGCGCCTCCGTCCTCACACTCGGCCCGCTCGTCGGAAGATTCGGCCGCGCGCGCGTTTCCCTTCCCGGCGGATGCGCAATCGGTGCGCGCCCCGTGGACCTGCATTTGAAAGCGCTGGAACAAATGGGCGCGGAAATCGCCACAGAAAAAGGATACATCGAAGCGCGGGTTCCATCCGGCGCACGACTGCACGGCGGCACGGTCGTATTTGAAAAAATCACCGTCACAGGAACTGAAAATATTTTAATGGCCGCAGTGCTCGCAGAAGGCGAGACCGTTATTCATAATGCCGCGCGCGAACCCGAAGTCACCGACCTGATCGAATTGCTTCGCGCGATGGGCGCCGATATTTCCGGCGATGGCACTGCAACGTTAATCGTCAAAGGCGTACGCGAATTGCACGGCGCAACACACACAATTATTCCCGACCGAATCGAAACCGGCACATTCCTAATCGCTGGAGCAATCACCGGCGGCGACGTCACTCTCGAATCCTGCGCCCCCGAACATCAAGGCGCGCTGCTTGATAAACTCGCTGCTACCGGAATTATGATCACGCGCGAAGGATCGAATAAATTACGTGTCCGCGCGCCGGAAAGAATAATCGCATCCGACGTGACCACCGAGGAATATCCCGGCTTCGCAACTGACATGCAGGCACAATACATGGCGCTCGCCACGCAAGCCGAAGGCGCGTCCGTAATTCGTGAAACAATTTTTGAGAATCGATTTATGCACGCCAGCGAAATGGTCAGAATGGGCGCGAATATTTCCATCGAAGGAAATGTAGCCACCGTGCGCGGCCCGGTGGAAATGGAAGGCACAAATGTGATCGCGAGCGATCTTCGTGCCAGCGCCTCCCTCGTCGTAGCAGCGCTGGTTGCGCGCGGCGAAACCACAATCGACCGCGTCTACCATTTGGATCGCGGCTACGAACGCATCGAAGAAAAATTAATCGCGCTCGGCGCAAAAATCCAGCGCGTGTAACGCTTTCCGCAGAAACACAAACGGCCCGGCGAATTAAATCGCCGGGCCGTCTGTTTACCGCACCTCCTGCGGAGGTGAACTTTTCTACACGAAATTACTCAATCGTCGGTGGTCCGCCAGCCGGTGGCACCGGTGGTGCGCCGCCGATGGCCCCGGTTGCGCCAGCTTCGCGCGCCTGTTTCTCTCGCGCTTCACGCAGCAAAGCTTTGCGTGAAAGACGGATCTTGTTGCCCTCGATGGCCAGCACCTTGACGAGTACCTGATCGCCCAATTTCAATTCATCGCGAACGTCCTTAATGCGCGTCTCCGCAATTTCGCTGACGTGCAGCAATCCGTCCGTGCCGGGGAAAATTTCCACGAACGCGCCGAACTCGGCAATGCGAACCACTGTGCCGAGATAGGTCTTGCCGATTTCCGCCGTGGCGGTGACGTCGCGAATCATCTTCAGCGCTTCTTCGGCTGATTTTCCGCTCGACGCGAAGACG
>DATBYL010000126.1:0-6015 GCA_036513735.1 Candidatus Acidiferrales bacterium | reverse complement strand
GGTCGCACCTGCGCGGCGTATGTGTTTCGTACGGGGACGACGTTGCTGGCGAATCGGGGAAAATTTGACGCGCTCGTAAAGAGCGGGGAAATCGAGCTAATCGGCACGCCCGCGGCGGCATGGCTGGGGGTGCCGCTTCGCACGCCGGCCAGAACAATTGGCGTGCTGGTGGTGCAATCCTACGACGACGCAAATGCGTATTCACCGCGCGACGTCGAATTGATTGTCTCCGTCGCTTCGCAAATCGCTTTGGCGATTGAACGCAAACGCGCCGAAGACGAACTCCGAAAACGCGAAGCTGAGCATGCAATTATATTTAATTCGTCGCCTTCCATTATTGTGCGCAAGGACGCAGCCAGCGTAATTTTGCGCGCGAACAAAGCGGCGGGAGAATTTTTCGGAATTCCGCCCGAACAGTTGCAAGGCAAACATGTGTCGGAGGTCTGGCCCGACGTAGAGGGAGTTTCAGAAAAAGAAGATCAGGAAGTGATGCAGACGGGGCGAAGCAAGATCGGCGTTCTGACCGGTTGGCGTTCCGCGTCGGGTGAAGAAAAAATTCTACACACGCACCGGGTTCCTTATCGCGATCACGATGGCGACGTCGCGGGCGTGATTGTTTTCGCTACGGATGTGACCGAGCAGCGCCGCTCGCGCGAAATGTTGGACAATATCCGGCGGCAGAACGAACTCATATTGCAATGCGCAGGTGAAGGAATTTGCGGAGTCGATCAGGACGGCTTCTGCACGATGGTTAATCCGGCCGTGACCGCGCTATCTGGATGGTCGCCCGAGGAGCTTCTAGGAAAACACGTTCAGGACGTCCTGCATCATTCGCGTCCTGACGGCACCCGATACACGCGAGAAGAATGCCCGCTGATCGAGATGTACCGTGATGGAATTCCGCGGCGTGTTTATGACGAAGTCTTCTGGAAGAAAGATGGATCTTCTTTTCCCGTCGAATATTTTGCGACACCGATTCATGAAAACAGCGTGGTCAAAGGGGCCGTTGTAACGTTTCGAGACGTTTCTGAAGAGCGTCGAGCACGTCAGGTTCTACGTGAGTCGGAAGCGCGTTATCGTTTATTGGTGGAAAATGCCGCGTACGGAATATTTCGGACAGCGCCAGATGGAAAATTTCTGGACGCCAACAACGCGCTCGCCACGATGCTGGGCTATTCATCCCCAAGCGAACTTTTGACGGTAAATATTTCCGCCGTCTACGCACGGCCGGAGGCGCGCGAGCCGCTTATATCTGCCACAATCGCTAAGGGATTTGCCGATGGCCTTGAGCTGGATTGGGTTCGGAAAGACGGCCAGCCGGTGATGGTTCGCTTGAGCGCGCGATTGATCCGCGAGCCGAGCGGTGAAACGTACTTCGAAGGGATCGTCGAAAATGTGACGGAATGGCGCGCGTTGGAAACTCAGTTGCGTCAAGCGCAAAAAATGGAAGCTGTCGGGCGCCTGGCTGGCGGCGTGGCGCATGATTTCAATAATTTATTGATGGTCATCAAGGGGCACACGGATCTCTTGTTGGAACGCACGGCGGCGGAACATCCTGATTTCCGCAAAATTGATCAAATTAAAAAAGCGGCGGACCGCGCAGCGTCACTCACGCGTCAATTGCTCGCGTTCAGCCGGATGCAGGTGATGCAGCCGCGCGTGATGGATCTGAACATCACCATCAATGAAATGGGAAAGATGTTGCCCAGCTTGATTGGAGAAGATATCGAGCTGGCAATTCTCACCAAGCCTCATCTGGCGCACGTGAAAGCCGACGCCGGACAAATGGAACAAGTGATTCTGAATTTGACTGTGAATGCGCGTGACGCCATGCCGAACGGCGGCAAGCTCTTGATCGAAACGGCGAACGTCGAACTTGACGAAGCGTATGCACGAATGCATCCGCCGGTTCTGCCGGGACGATATGTGATGCTCGCCGTCACCGATACGGGAATTGGCATGGACGCCGCGACGCAAGCTCACATTTTTGAGCCGTTCTTCACTACGAAAGAAAAAGGAAAGGGCACGGGCTTGGGACTTGCCACGGTCTACGGCGTTGTGAAACAGAGCGGCGGATTCGTTTGGGTTTACAGCGAACTTGGGAAGGGAACTTCATTCAAAATTTACTTGCCGCGGGTGGACGAGCGTGCCGAAGCCGAATCAGAAAAAAAGCGCAAGGAAGAATTGCCATGCGGAACAGGAACTATTCTGCTTGCAGAAGACGAAAAAGAGGTGCGCGAAGTGGCGCGCGAATTTCTGCATCTCGCCGGATACACCATTATCGAAGCTAAAGACGGCGCGGAGGCGCTCGAGCTTGCTGCGAAGCACGCCGGGACGATTGATCTGCTTGTCACCGACATGGTGATGCCCGGCATCGGAGGGCGCGAGTTGGCGACGCGCCTGCTCGCGCTGCGCCCCGGATTGAAAGTAGTTTACATGTCTGGATACACGGAGTACGCAAATTTCAAGAATGCGGAATTTGAATTGCACAATGTGATGTTGCAGAAACCATTCACTCGAGCTGTGCTTGCGTTGGCTGTCCAGAAAATACTTAAAGAATCCCCGAAATAGTGACGTTTTCTCGCCCCTCGCAATTTTTCTCTGCGTTGTTCATCCGCAAGCCGTATACGCAAATCTAGTCCGTGCCGCCGCGAATTCTGTAAACTGTGGTAGCGTGCGGCGTGTGACGCGCTAACTTTTTCCGAAAGGTGACGCCCGATTGAAACTTCGTGTTCCAGTTCCAGCTACCACGCGCGGCATGGATCCGTGTCACGTTCCCATCGAAGGCCGTGTCGGCGCGCTGCGATTGGATTTCAACGAGAACACCGTGGGGAGTTCCGCGGCCGCATTGCGCGCCGTGCGCAAATTGACGGCCGAGCAGTTGGCGATGTATCCCGAATATATTGCGCCCACCGCACGAATGGCGCGCTGGTTCGGCGTGAAATCGAATGAGCTTACGCTCACCAACGGCGCAGACGGCGCGTTGCAGCAGATCATCGCTACGTTTGTTGACCGCCGAAGCGCGATTCTGCTCGTCAATCCAACATTTGTGATGTATCGCTTTTACGCGCAGCTTTCCGGCGCGCGCGTGGACTCTATCGCCTACGATTCCGAAATGAATTTTCCAGTCGCCGCCGCGATGAAGGCTCTGCGAAAATCTCCGCGTTTATTTTTGATTGCGAATCCAAATAATCCCACTGGAACCTTAATTTCGCCTGCCGAGATTCGCCGGATGCTCAACGCCGCGCCGCGCACACTTTTCGTCCTGGATGAAGCCTACGCCGAATTTTCCGGCGCCACAGTTTTGCCCTGGATTCGACGCTATCCAAACTTGATCGTCGTCAGAACTTTTTCCAAGGGCGCGGGGCTGGCCGGATTGCGCTTGGGATGCATGTTCGCCTGCCGGGAAGTGGCAGCTCTGCTCGCAAGCACGCGCGAACCATTCGCCGTGAACGCCGCTGCTCTTGTTGCCGCCGAAGCCACGCTTCGCGATTATCGCTCGGTCACGAAATACGCGAAGGAAATCAGCCTGGCGCGCGAATTGCTACAGGGCGCACTCGTCCGTTTCCGCGTGAAAGTATTTCCCAGCGCTGCGAATTTTCTGCTGGTAGATTTTGGCGCGGATGCGCCGCGCATTTTGCGTCAATTGGCAAAGCGCCGCATTCTGTTGCGTGATCGTACGTCAGATTTTGGCCGCCCCGGATACGTGCGCATCACAATTGGCACCCGCCCGCAAATGCGCCGTCTGATTGACGAACTAGAGCGCCTTCTTCCGGAAAGTAAATCTTGAAAAACAAAATTGAATTGATCGTCTTCGATGTCGATGGCGTTCTGGTGGACGTCCGTGGATCGTTTCATCGCAGCACGGTGCAGACCGTCCATCATTTCACCGGCAAGCGTGTTCCGATGTCCGAAATTCAGAAATGGAAATCGAAAAGTGGATTCAATGATGATTGGAAATTGACGACCGCATGGATTCGAGAACTTGGCGGCAACACGAAATACGAAGAAGTGAAAACTCAATTCATGAAATTTTATTGGGGCGATGGTGTGCCCGGAAACGTGGAACGCGAAGAGTGGCTGGTCCCTGCTCGACTGCTAAAAAAATGGGCCGAGCGCGCGGAGCTTGCCCTCTTCACCGGACGCACACGCAAAGAACTTTCCTACACGCTCGACCGCCTTAAAATGGAAAAATATTTTAAGCAAATTGTTACGATGGATGACATCGCAAATCTGAAGCCTCATCCTGATGGCCTGCTCCGAATTTTAAGTGGACGCGATCCCGCGCGCGCGTTATATCTTGGTGACAATATTGACGACGCCCTCGCGTCGCAACGCGCGCAAGTTCCATTCCTCGGCGTGCTTCCGCGCGGCAGCCACGCGCGAAAAATGCGAGGCAAGATTTTGCGCGATCTCGGCGCGCTCGCCATCCTGCACAAAGCCACGGAACTCGATAAATGGCTCTCGCGAAATCACGCTGGATAAGCGTCCTACCGAGGAAACGCACGTCGACTCCTCACCCGCATAAGCGTGCCAAGCTATGAGTAAGTCCCGCCATATCAATCAGATACGGTCACTTTCAGCAGGTCAATATTTCACATCTCCGTAACAAATCCGTCTGATATAATTGAATCTCCGCGTGCGTCAGTTGCGCCGCTTGATCCCGCCTGTTCGAGGGATTCCACGAATGAAACGTTACGGCGAGCATCGATTTCCCGGCCGGCTGTTTGTCGTCGAAGGCATCGACGGCTCCGGCAAGTCCACCCAACTCATGCTGTTGCACCAGTGGCTGAAGTCGGAAGGCTACGGCGTGGTTTTCAGCGAATGGAATTCGTCGCTGGTTGTGAAGGACACGACCAAGCGCGGTAAAAAGAAAAAACTCTTAACTCCCGCAACTTTCTGCCTGATTCACGCCACCGATTTTGCCGATCGCATGGAACGCAACATTATTCCGTTGCTGAAAGCAGGCGCCATCGTTCTTTGCGATCGCTATATTTACACGGCCTTCGCGCGCGATATCGCCCGCGGACTCGACCCGGCCTGGGTGCGCGAACTTTATTCCTTCGCCGTGAAACCCACCGGAGCATTTTATTTCCGCGTGCCGCTGGAAGTTTCCATCACTCGTTTGCACGCTGCGCGCAGCGGATTTAAATTTTACGAAGCCGGCCTTGACCTGGGAATGACGGAAGATCCCGACGAGAGTTTCCGCTTATTCCAAGGACGCATAGTGGAAGAGTACGAAAAAATTGTTCCCGAATTTGGCTTGAATGTGATTGATGCTACGCAGCCCATCGAAATTCAGCAGGAACAAATGCGCGAGCTGGTGCTTTCCAAACTGGAACGCGCAAAACAATTGCGGGTGGCGCCATGAAAGTTACAAACGGAGTTACCCTGCCCGGCATGGAGCTTTCCGATCTTGTCGGGAAATTAATTGTTGTCGAGGGAACGGATGGCGTCGGGCGCTCCACGCAAATTGCGCTGCTGAAAGAATGGCTGGAGCAAAAAGGCCACGCGGTTCTCGATACCGGCCTCTCTCGCTCTGGACTTGTAGGCAAGGGAATTAAGCGCGCCAAAGAAGGCCACACGCTGGGCCGCATTACGCTTACGCTTTTTTATGGCACGGATTTTTCGGATCGCCTCGAACATGAAATTGTTCCCGCGTTGCGCGCTGGATTTGTTGTCCTCACCGATCGCTACATTTATTCGCTCATCGCGCGCGCTATCGTTCGCGGACTCGATCCGGAATGGGTTCGCAAAGTTTATTCCTTCGCGATTAAGCCGGACGCCGTCTTTTATTTGAAAATCGGCGTGGACGATTTGATTCCTCGCGTCGTTTTCACGCGCGGCTTCGACTATTGGGAATCCGGCATGGACGTATACACGACGGAAGATATGTACGAAAGTTTCCGCCGCTATCAAACTTCCATGCTCGAACAATTCGATCACCTCGCCGAAGAATATAAATTCAAGGTGATCGACGCCACACCCGAGCCGCGCAAAATATTCGAGAAACTT
>DATBYL010000125.1:0-5379 GCA_036513735.1 Candidatus Acidiferrales bacterium | reverse complement strand
CGTTCATGTCGGAAAGGAATACGGTGGTTTTCACGACGTGATCGAGCGAAGAACCGGCGGCTTCGACGATTCCCTTTAAGTTTTCCATCACGCGCTCGGTTTGCTTTGCCACGTCGCCTTCGACTAATTGCTGGGTGTGGGGATCGAGGCAGATTTGCCCGGAGACGAATAAGAATCCGTTGGCTTTTACGGCCTGGGAATATGGGCCGATGGCTTTTGGTCCGCGATCTGTTGCGATAATTTGCTTCACTTTTCCTCCTGAGATTGAAATTCTAGTTCTGGTACGAAGTTTTACAAAATTTTATTTGACGGCCGTAGACGACGCATACCGCGCGCGGAATTCCGGCGGAATTTGCGAATTGTGTATCCATTCACGGAAGAAACCGTCCAGCACTGGGCCGCCGCATTCGGCTTCTATCGCCGAACGCAAATCGGCGGGGCCCCAGGTCTCTCCACGGAGAAGACGGGAGGCGCGGGCGAGTCCCTTGTGGACATTTTTTGCGCCGCAGCGATCTTCGAGCGCGAAGAAAAAAAGTACGCTTTCCGCGCGCGCGCGATCTTTTAGCTCGGGCGAATCCTGCGCAACTACGTGAGCGAGCTGCTTTCCGCCGTCGGGGATTGCGTCCACTTGGCGCAGCAGATCGCGCACGGCCTGGTTGCGCGACTGCGGATCCCGCGAAACGGCCAGATCGATACCCGCGTAATCCGGAACGGCTGCGAGCGGGAAGAGAGCGTCATAGCGGCCGAGACGCGCGGAAAAATACAGCCACGTGGCGGCAAGTTGCAGGTCCACGGATTTCATGTAGCCGTCCGGAGCGCTGGCGCTGAAATCCTCCGAGGGAATCACCACGCTATACGGCTGCGTCAGACATCCTGTTTGCGAAACCCATGGGCGATCCTGTGATCTGGGCGCGCCTTGCGGACATTCGATCAGATAGATTGGCGATTTATTTTTCTCGTCCGCGCCAAACTCCGTGGAAAAAAAGCTGTCGTCAGCCGCGATAAGTTTGCCGAACTGGCCGGAACGATTGTTGGCGAGCGGAGTTGCCGTCCAGAATATTACGGTCCGGCCCGTTGAGTGAACCTGCTGCTCGATGTAAGGCCCGGCGGCGACATAGGCGTCAAAGTTTGTGCCGGACTGCTGCTCGAATCTCACGCCGGCGCCCTTGGCGCGTTTGTCTGCACCGCGATTTTCTCCGCTCGCGCGAACACGATAGCCCGCGGGGACGTTCACATCTAAATCCCATTTCGGCGGAGGTGCGCCGCCCGTCGCGAATGCTCCATGCGCCGGAAGTAAAGCGGGAAGCCATCCGGAACTCGGCAGAAAAAATGCCGCGCCGTGATTGGCGCCGATAGCTGATTTCTCAGGCGAAATTTTCACGTCGTAGGAAACGAGAAACTCGCCGCTCTCTCCGATGGCCCAACTTTCGGGAAACGTGGCGCGAAGGATATCGGCTGTGTTTTCGGCGGGTTTTGTGGCTGGAATTTCAATCGTCTTACCGCGCCATTCCACGCGCAAATCCTGTGGCAGAATAATTTCCGAATCGGGCGGTTGAAGTTCCAGCATGCTGAGCGGTCTTGTGCCCGTGTTTTTCAATTCATAGTATGCGCGCACCGAAACGCGATCCGGTGTTTGCTGCGCATAGCTCACTTCAACGCGCTGCTTTTCAACGGTGTATCCCGGTCCAAACGCGGCGGTGCAGCCGGATGCCGCCCACGCGGCAAGAATTGCAGCGGCGGGAAGCAAAATTCGCGATGTGGCAGGGCGAAACAATGTGAGTGAATTCTACCGAGCGCTAGACACAACGTCAAAAGGTGCGAATGAGATTAAGCATTGGAAATTAATTTAGCGCGAACGCGGCTTGCGTCCGGAACCGCGCACAAATCCCGTGGGCTTTTGCGATTGATTATGACTGGCGATCATCTGCCCGGCTTGCTCGTCCGTCAATCCGCGATTGATCAGATCGATTGCTTGCGATTCGGTCATGCCCGTATTTTTCAATTCGACCAGCGACGTGGCCGATACAGTCGGCAGGCGTTGCGCGCGGCGGTGGGCAATCGCGAGCACCACATTATCTGAATAACCGGACAGGCGAATGCTCTGCGCTTCCAAAGCCCATGTGCCAATCAAATCGAGCTTCGCCAGTTCCATTACTGTCGGTTCGGAAACGCCCGCGTGCAGCAATCCTGCAACGGAATCTCCGCTGGTGAACATCTGGTTGCGATCGCGCACGTAGTGCATCAATTTCACGCAGCCGTCATCGGAAAGTCCAGCGTCATGAAGTTTGACCAGCTCATTCACTTCGGATTCGCTGATGTCCAAATCTTTCAATTGTCTGATGGTGTCCGACCACATCCCGGACTGGTAGAGAGATTGCGTATTTGTTTTATGAAATTTCTGGCATCCGCTAAAGCAGATTGTGGAAATCAACAGGCCAGCCCAACAGAGGCTCGTAAAATTGCGGGTTCTGAGGCTGGGTTTCACTGTCACTATTCTAGCGGGAGTTGAGCTACCGAAATGCGCGGGATAGTACCAGCGTGCCGCGAGAATCAACGTAGGCGGAAACGGAAGGAAATACGGGAGGAAATCGTAGGCTTCAAATTTTGTAAACGCGCTCGACTCCGAACACGCCGGAGATTTTCTTAACATTGGCCACAATTTTCTCGAGCTGCTTGCGATTGATAATATCCAGAGTGGCTTCCACGCGCGCATTCAGCTTATCCGGCTGGCTGGCCAGCGTTTGAATATTCGATCCCGCCGCGCTGATCACTGCGGTGATATCCGCGAGCACGCCGGGGCGATTTTGAGTACGAATAATCAGGCTCACCTTATATTGCGAGCCTTCGGCTTCGGCCCAGTCGACATCAATCTTGCGCTCCGCCTCGTAAAGCAAATTCTGCACGTTCGGGCACGCTTTCAAATGCACGGCTACTCCGCGTCCGCGCGTTACGTAGCCAACAATTTCGTCACCCGGAATCGGATTACAGCATTTCGCCAAAAACACCATCAGACCGCTGTTGCCGCGCACTCGAATTGCTTCCGCGGCGCCCATCCCCAGCGCGCGTTTCACACCGGAAACAATTCGCGCCGGCGCGCTCTTCGGCCGAGGCTCCGGCGTGGCCGGCTCGCCCAGTGTTTCTCCAAGCGCCTTGCTTAAGACCTGTCGCGCGGAATATTTTCCGTATCCAAGTTCCGCGTATAAATCTTCCAGCTTTCCGCAGCCGTATTCGCCCGCTACTCGAAGCAAGTCCGCTTCCGGAATGCGCTTCAGCGAGCGTCCAAATTGACGAGCTTCGCCTTCCAACAATCGCCGCCCAACTTCCGTCGCTTCGCCGCGCTCGTTCGTGTGGACCCAGTGACGAATCTTGCTGCGGGCGCGCGAAGTACGCACGAAAGTCAGCCAATCGCGATTGGGAACGTGGCCCTTCTGCGTGAGAATTTCCACGACATCGCCATTTGATAACGTGTGGCGCAGCGGCACAATCTGTCCATTCACTTTCGCGCCGCTACAAAGATTGCCGACCTCGGTATGCACGGCGTACGCAAAATCCACAGGAGTTCCGCCGCGCGGCAGCGGAATCACGCGCCCCTTCGGCGTGAACGCGTACACTTCGTCGGGATACAAATCCACTTTCAGCGTGGAAAGAAATTCGCTGGGCTCCTGCATTTCGCGCGCCCACTCGATCAATTGGCGCATCCAGGTAATTCGCTGATCGTCGGCCTCCGAAATTTGCTTGCCGTCTTTATATTTCCAGTGCGCGGCAACGCCCTGCTCGGCAAGACGATGCATTTCCTGCGTGCGAATTTGCACCTCGAATGGCTGGCCTTCGTGCATCACCGTGGTGTGAAGAGACTGGTACAAATTCGGCCGCGGCATCGCAATATAATCTTTGAATCGCCCCGGCACGGGACGCCAAATTTCGTGCACCACACCCAGCGCGCCGTAACAATTGCGCACCGAATCCGTGATGATTCGCACCGCGAGCAAATCATAAATCTGCTCGATGGTGCGTTCCTGCCGCTGCGTTTTTTGATGAATGGAATATAGCCGCTTGACGCGCGCTTCCACTTCCGCGGGCACGCCATTTTCCACCAACTTGCGGCGAATCGCGCTCTGCGCTTCCTGCAAAAATTTCTCCAAAGTTTTGCTGCGCGAGGCTACGCTCTTCTGCAGTTCCAAATAATCGTTGGCGTCCAAATACCGGAATGACAAATCTTCCAATTCCCCGCGGATCAATCCCATGCCCAGCCGGTGCGCGATGGGCGCATAAACGTCCAGCGTTTCCCGCGCGATGCGCTGCTGCTTTTCCGTGGGGAGATATTCCAGCGTGCGCATATTGTGCAGCCGGTCCGCCAATTTGATGACGACCACGCGTACGTCATTCACCATCGCCAGCAGCATCTTGCGCAAATTCTCAGCTTGTCTTGCTTCGGGGGCCAGCAAATCCAGCCGGCTGATTTTTGTGACGCCTTCCACCAACTGGGCGACGTCCGAACCGAATAAATCCGAAATTCGCGCGTGCGGAACTTGCGTATCTTCCACAACGTCATGGAGCAGCGCGGCGGTCAACGTCATCACGTCCAGCCGCATATCGGCCAGCACGTGCGCTACTTCCAGGGGATGTGACAGGTAGGGTTCGCCGGATTCGCGTTTCTGAGATTTGTGTTGCTCCGCCGCAAAATCGTATGCGCGCTTCAGCAATTCAGAATCGTCGGCGGGACGATTCTGCCGCAGCTTCGCTATCAACTCTTCAAAGCGCGATTCCAGAGCGCGCGTTGCGCGGTCAAATCGAAGGACGGGTTTGCCCGATGGAGGCATAACTGTTTTATTTTACTCCCGGAGGGGGTGCGGAAACTTCGGCGCAACAAATTCAAAGGCGCGGACTTGCCACTAGGTTACTTCTCTCTCGGCTACTTCTTTCCCCGGCCCGCGGTAACTTTCTGTTTTTCCGCGGCCTTCTGCTGCGCGTAAACCATAAATTCTTCGTACGGTCCCTTGAAGTCGTCGATGTGGCCGCCTTCAAAATGCCAGATGCGCGTGGCCACTTCGTCAATCACGTCGTGGTCATGCGTAACCAGCAGCACCGTACCTTCGTATTTTTGCAGCGCAATGTTCAGCGCGTTGATGGATTCCAGATCCAAATGGTTTGTGGGCTCGTCCAGCACCAGAACATTCGGCTTCTGCATCATCAGCTTGCAGAAAATCAGCCGCGCCTGTTCGCCTCCGGAAAGCGCCTGCGTGGGTTTCAGCGCGTCTTCGCCGCTGAATAACATTTGCCCCAGCAATCCGCGCAATTCCGCCTGCGTTGCCGCGGGGTTAAATTGATAGAGCCACTCCAGCGTCGTGGTGCCTTTTGTAATTGAGTCGGCGTGATCCT
>DATBYL010000124.1:0-4581 GCA_036513735.1 Candidatus Acidiferrales bacterium | reverse complement strand
CGCTTGTTCATTACAGAGATCAGACAGTAGACAACATGGACCTTCTTATGTCCGGACTGCCGCCTCGAATGGTTTGCGACCCTGTCGTTTATTATGACCGGGTGACGAATCTGTGCCGAGCGTATGCGGCCGATCCGAGTTTTATCGACGCGGACTTTGTGATGCATGCGAGGCGAGCGACCACTACTGCTATGACGACCATCGTGGACGAGACGAACTTTTGCGGTCACCACGAGACTTATCACATGTTTTGGAATAATCGTTGGATGAAATGATCAGCACTAAGCTCTGACTTCGGTTCAGAAGACGCAAAATCCTAAACAGGGAGAGCAATCTGATCATTCAGGCAATGCGCCCCCGCGAGTTTCAAATCCAAATGGGAGCAACAGAATCCCTGGAATAAACGCCAGTGCTGTCAACGCCACCGGATATCCGATGCTCCCGTAATGCGCCACCCCTGCTCCGACCAGAAATGTAATTCCCGCCCCGCCAAATCGTGCAAATGATGTGGCAAAGGCAAACGCGCTCGCGCGGCACTCCGTCGGATATTGTTCGGGCAGCCAAATTGTGTACACAGCAAAGTTCGCGCCGCCGAATCCCAGCGCAATCAGCGAAAATGCGTACGTCATTAAGCCTTTTACCCCGGGCTGATAGAAAGCATATCCAAACGTAAACACGATCGCGTTGAGCATTAGTATGAAATAAAGAACCAGCGCCCATCTTCGCCCAATCCACCCAACCAACCAGGATGCGGCGACGCAGCCCACAATCGTCGAGGCCGAAAGAATCACAGTAGCGTACGACGCGAGTGAGTTGGCGATTGCCGGCGAAATGTTATTCCTCTCCGCAATCGCCGTCATCGCAGCGGGCACATAAACCGATCCCGCCCAAAGTCCCGAAACGCTCACCAGCATAAAGAAACTATTCAACAGCGTCCGCCGCCGATATTCCCGACTAAAAAGCACGGCGAACGGCCGCCACAAACTCCATCGTCGCACCACTTGCACTTTTTCGCGCCAACGCGCCGGCTCCGCAACTCCGTAACGCACCAACGCCACCAGCAACGCTGGCGCCGCACCCACAACAAACATCGCCCGCCATCCATATCGGCTACCAATAATCGAATTCAGCACTCCCGCGATAAGAATTCCAAAATAATATCCCGTGTGCATCAGCGCGCCGCCAGAAACTCGCCGGCTTTCCGGCCAGGCTTCCGCAATATATGTCCCGCCCATTGCCCATTCGCCGCCAATCCCAATTCCAGCGAGTAAACGAAACACCGCCAAATGCCAAACCTGCGTAGCCGCCGCCCCCGCCAACGTGAAAACCGAATACCAAACAATCGTCAGCATCAAAGTGAACACGCGGCCATATTTATCCGCAATCGGCCCCCACAAAAATGCCAGTCCCCATCCGACCAAAAACAGCGCGAACAGCAGCCCGCCATAAAATCCCACCATCGCCGTGTTGGCGGCATGACCCGACCTCGGCAGCAGCTCCCTCAACGCCGGAACCATCACCAGCGCGTAAATGAATGAGTCCATTCCGTCCAGCGCCCAGCCGCCCCAAGCTGCCAGGAATCCGCGGATCTGTTCGCCGGTCAGCCGATCAACGCGGCGAGCAGCCGCTGGCCCGTTGTTAACAGAATCGCCGGAACTCGGACGAGAAGTAGTCATTTTACGGACGCCACTCTATCAGTTGAGCGCCCAAGGCGGGTCGATATTCATCAAATAGATGCCTCTAAAGAAGCGATTCAGCACGAGGGAAGCATTCGAAATGTGCCCAATTTCCAAGCAAAATGGCGGCAA
This sequence comes from Candidatus Acidiferrales bacterium, assembly GCA_036513735.1. GTDB lineage: Bacteria > Acidobacteriota > Terriglobia > Acidiferrales > UBA7541 > DASTCZ01. Next base: position 2,773 of record DATBYL010000124.1, on the reverse strand, counting down.
TTCGCGCATTTTAGCCCGCAAACTCCTGCAACCATTGGCCTCGCCCTCCGATTGTTCCACGTGGAACATTCTGCCCGCGCACGCAGCCCGTACAATGCAGCCAGCTTTCCGCCAGCAGGCATTCCCGTCCAATCACCTATCGGGCTTGCCGGAAGGCCCTGACAATGCTAATTTCTACTCTTCCCAATAACCAGGTGCGCTCGCAGCCCTGGGAACAGGCTGCTTGCGGAATGTTTCCGGGACGACCATTGAGCACGCCATCTTGACCACACCGACACTCAAACCCGAGCCAGTGGGCGTACTCGCACAGGCCGTCAATCGTGCACGAGGCCCAATCGTTTTCTGGCGCGTCGAAGGCAGCCTCGCGGACTTGGCCGCCGTGCGCTCCGTCGCCTATTTCACTTGGAACTCGCAAAGTTTCGCCGAACGCTGGACTCGCCGCGGCGGTCTCGCCGCTCTAGCCATCGCCCGCCCCGGACTTTTCCTCGCTCACAAACGATTCGCCACTCGCGTTCTTCACACTCTGCTTCGCGGAGTCACCCGCGATCGCCTCGATCTTCTCGGCGAAGAATATTTTGAATATGTGCTGAAGCCGCAATTGAAATCGTCCGGTGTTGAAAAATTGAAGGAACGTCTGGCCGCTGGCGACCGCGTAATTCTCGTCAGTCAGGGACTGGATGTTGTGATGCGTCCGCTGGCGCGATTTTTGGGCGTCGATCGCGTCCTCACCAATCGTCTGGAATTTCGCGACGGCGTTGCCACCGGGCGTCTGATGTCGCCGATGATTTCTCCGCGCGGTCCGCTTGCATTAATGCTCGAAGGCGCCGCCGACGGCCGCATCGCCCCCGAAAAAGTTGCGAAAGCCCTCAAGAAATCTCGCAAGAATATTCCCACCGCCGAAGAATTAGCCGCGCTGGCCGAACCTTCCGCGCGCCAGCAACCGACTGGACTCGTTCCCATCGTGCTGACGGATCACAAAGAACCCGCCGCGCCGCTTTCTGTTCGCGAAACTTTGCGCGGAAAACATTTAATGCTCGTCGGCGTCACCGGATTTATCGGAAAAGTTTGGCTGGCCCAAATTTTGACGGAAGTTCCTGACGTCGGGAAAATTTATTTGCTGATTCGCCGTCAACGCTCGACCACCTCCGCTCGCCGCTTTGAAAAAATCGCGCAGGAATCGCCAGTGTTTGAGCCGCTGAACATGCGCCACGGCGATAAATTCGGGAAATTTCTTGCCGAGCGCGTCGAAGTCGTCGAAGGCGATTTAAGCCGCCCCGATTTGGGAATGGATGAAGCCACGCGCAAGCGTCTCGGCGCGCAGCTCGATCTCGTCGTGAATAGCTCCGGCCTCACTGATTTCAATCCGGACTTGCGCGAAGCGCTCGAAGGAAACGTCGCTGCTCCGATGAACCTACTGGAATTTATCCGCTCCAGCGATCACGCCGCGCTCCTGCATCTTTCCACTTGTTACGTCGTCGGCAAACGCGATGGCCGCGTCCGCGAAGAAGCCTATCCGAATTACACGCCCAACGGCGTGGCAGATTTCAACGCCGAGCACGAATGGAAATCGCTCGACGAAACAATTCACAATGTGGAAGCGCGCGCGCAAGGTCCGGAAATGACGGCCGCGCTTCGCCGTCAAGCTTTGGGCCGCCGCAGCGATCCATCAAAATTTCCCGCCGATGAAGTCGACAACGTGCTGCGCCGCAATCGTCAGCGCTGGATTCGCAATCGCCTCACACGAGTTGGCATGCGTCGCGCGCAGCGCCTCGGCTGGCCGAATACTTACACGCTCACAAAAAGCATGGCCGAATCCATGCTGATCACGCGCGGCGCCGGATTGCCCATCGCGATTGTGCGTCCCTCCATCGTGGAAACTTCCACCGATTTTCCCTTCGCCGGATGGAATGAAGGCATCAACACTTCCGCGCCGCTTTCGTATTTGCTCGGAACATATTTTCGCCAGCTTCCCACTAACGCGCGAAAATGTTTGGACGTGATTCCCGTGGACATGGTCTGCCGCGGAATGACTCTCATCGCCGCCGCGCTAATTCAGCGCCGCCATCTGCGCGTCTATCAACTCGCAACGTCTGCCTCGAATCCCTGCAACATGGGCCGCTCCATCGAATTGACGGGCCTCGCGCACCGCAAACATTATCGCGCGCAGCAAGGACTTGAGCACTGGCTGCGCCTGCGATTCGATACAATTCCCGTCTCGAAAAGCCGCTATCAAAAAATGAGCGTGCCCGCGCAAAAAGCCGTGATTTCTCGCATTAATCGCGTCGCAGCGTTGCTCCAATTTAAACAACCGCTCGTGCGGCAGGAACGCGGTCTGGATCGCATCGAAAAATTAATCGAACTCTACGAACCATTCATCCTTCACAACGAACAAGTTTTTGAAGCGGAACACGTGCAGTTGCTTTCCGAAGCGCTTCCGGAAAATGAGCGCGCCGCTTTTGCGTTTGACGCCAACATCGTCGACTGGTGGGAATATTGGATCAATGTTCACATTCCCGCGCTGCGCAAGTGGTGCTATCCGCTCATCGAAGGCCGCGCCATCGAAGCTCCGCCAAAGCGCTCCGTGCAATTTGACGCCATTGCAGTTCAAAACGACGACGCCGTTGAAAATGATCCCGAAGATTCTCCGACGCCCTCCGCGTCGCAAAACTAATGGCCATCTTTCTCACAGGTTCCACGGGCTACATCGGCGCGCATATTCTTTTCGAGCTGCTCGGCAACAGCAACGATCGCGTCAACGTTCTCGTTCGCGCGA
>DATBYL010000123.1:0-5392 GCA_036513735.1 Candidatus Acidiferrales bacterium | reverse complement strand
CGCGCGCTTCGCTTAAATCGTGCGGCGTAGCGGCTTGCTGGGCTACCAATTTTTCGAGCGTGGCTATCGAAGCTTGCAGGCGCGCGCGCTCGACTTCTGTTTTTCGGATATCGCCATCAAGTTGAGCGAGTTGTGTAGCCTGTCCACCGGTTTGCGCGATGCGTAAATTTTCCTGATTGGTGACGAGTTCTTCGCGCGCGTGGGAAAGGTCGGCGCGCAACTGGACATTATCAAGATCCAGGAGAGGCTGGCCTTTTTTTACGAGCTGGCCTTCGGCGGCATGAACATTTGTGACGTGACTCTGCACGAGCGAGCGCATCTCGTAGGGCGTGATCGGTTCCACTTTTCCATTGGTGGAAATTGCGGAACTAAGATTGGCGCGCGAAACAGTGTGCGTCGGAACGGTTGGAACGGGCTTGCGGCCGCTCAGCTCAACGAGAGCAACGATGGCTCCGAGGGCGAGTACGATATAGAGCCAAGCAAGCTTCAAGCGTTTCGATTTCATTCACGCCTCATACTGTCTGATGTCCCCGAAAATGAAGAAGGTAGCCGTATCTTAGCAAACCGTCCAGCCCTGCATCCATTATTCCGTCCAAAATTCTTAGATGCCTACTTACAGATGAAAGGTGGCGAATGCCGCGAGGCAGGTAGTGCGCGCTTCCCCCGTGCCGTGTTAAAATTTAATTATGACCGCTGAAACTCCTACACCAACGCAAGCAGCGCCGACGGCGCATCCGCATTCGCCAGATGTAAAGCATGGCGATGCTTCGCAGCCGCTGCTGCATCGCGTCTGCATACAGTGCAATAACATGTTTTGCGTCACGCCGGACCACTACGACGCAAAACAGTGCCCAAACTGCCACAAGGGTTGAGGCGCGCGGCACGGCTGGCGCTGAGCAGGCGGGCTATATATTTCCCATGTGACGCTGATATTCTTTGGCATGCTGGTGCGTATCATCCCGTGAGAAGGTGCGTCCTTTCGATTTCGTCGTGATAAATGTATGGAGGAGTCAGCCGCATGATTGAAGCTGAGAATCTGTGCAAAGTTTTTCAGGATAAGAAGCGCGGCACGGTGCGCGCGGTGAACGGAGTTAGCTTCGTGTGCAAGCCGGGGCAGATTTATGGCCTGTTGGGCGCGAACGGTGCGGGGAAAACGACCACGCTTCGGATGCTTTCCACAATTCTAGAGCCAACCGACGGCACCGCGCGCGTCGCGGGATTTGACATAATGAAGGACGCGCAAAAAGTGCGCGCGAATATCGGATTCCTTTCAACAGCGACGGCGCTCTACGGCAGGCTTTCCTCATACGAGATGGTGCAATATTTTGGGCGGCTGAACGGACTGGAAGATAATGTGATCGACCAGCGTATTAACGCGCTTTTCGCGCGCCTCGAGATGAACGAGTTCCGCGATCGCCGCTGCGACAAACTTTCTACCGGCATGAAACAAAAAACTTCCATTGCGCGCACGCTGATTCACAATCCGCAGGTAATGATTTTTGACGAGCCGACCGTCGGGCTGGACGTAATGGCCGCGCGCACTATCGTGCAATTCATCCGCGAATGCCGTGACCAGGGCAAGACTGTAATATTTTCAACGCACGTGATGAGCGAAGTGGAAAAGTTGTGCGATCACATCGGAATTATTCACGGTGGCCGCTTGCTGGCCGAGGGAACGCTGGCGGATTTGCGTCAACGTTCAGGATTGAATGACCTGGAAGATATTTTCGTGCAGGTAGTGGAGCCGCACATGGCGAAAGAGACGGTGGCCTGATGAGCCTGCGAAACATTATGGTTGTCTATCGCAAGGAATTGACGGATTCGCTGCGCGACCGGCGCACGTTGATTTCGATGGTTGTCGTGCCGATCGTGATATTTCCGCTGATGTCGATTGGCATGGGCACGTTTGTCGCGAAGATGATGATCAAGGCCAAGGACGAAGTTCCGAAAGTGATGATTCTGAACGGACGGAACTCTCCGCGCGTGGTTGCTGATCTGAAAGCGCTGAGCGGCATTGAGTTCGTGCCTAGCGCGGACGACTACAAACAAGAAATCTCCGAAAAGAAAATTCGCGCCGCGGTGGATATTCCATCGGATTTTGACGCCGCGGTGGAGCAGGGCAACGCGGCCACCGTGAATATTTATGATTACAACGGAGACCTGAAGTCAGGTTTCGCCGCCGACAAGATTGAGAAATTCTTGAAAGACCTGCAACGTGAAACGGTGCAGAAACGGCTGGAAGCGCGGAAGTTACCGGCCACGCTTGTAGATCCGTTTCAAGTGAAAACGGAAAACGTAGCCCCGCAGGAAAAAGTTACGGGAGCCGCCATCGGCGGATTTCTTCCCTATTTCATTATCGTCCTCTGCCTGATGGGCGCCACGTATCCTGCGATTGATCTTACGGCCGGAGAAAAGGAGCGCGGCACCATCGAGACGATTCTTTGCAGTCCTGTGCCACGCACAGATATTGTGCTCGGAAAATTTCTGATGGTCTTGACTGCGGCGCTCTGTACCGCGGTGCTTGCAATTATTTCGATGGGCACTTCTTTCCACGTTGCAAAGCAGATGCTGGCCGACACGCCGGGAGCGAAAGACGTGCTAAATTTCACCATCGGCATGAAAACAATCGGCGCCGTTTTCTTGATGGTGCTGCCGGTGGCGGTGCTTTTCGCGTCGGCGCTGATCGCGATCGCCTTGATGGCCAAGAGCTACAAGGAAGCGCAGAGTTATATCGCGCCTTTGACGATTCTGGTTGTGTTGCCTGCCGTGGCGGGATTGATGCCGGGAGTGGAATTTAACGCGCGCATGGCGCTGGTACCGATTCTGAACACCAGTTTGGTTTGCAAGGAAATCGTCGCGGGGACATATCACTGGAATTACATCGCCATTATTTTTGCTTCGACGTGCGTTTACGCTTCGGCGGCGCTGTATGTGGCCGTGAGTTTATTTAAGCGGGAAGACGTGCTGTTCCGCACATAACTTAGCTACTTAAACCATTTCGGCCGCGCGAAAAATTCTGTTTGCGCGGCCGCATCTTCTTGTCGTTCCCGCCGTGATAGAATTCCCGCTTCCATGCCAGCGCAACCTTTGATTTCAGTTCAACTTCTCTGCAAACACTTCCGCGCGTTCAAGCGCCGCGAAGGGCTTTGGGGCGGCATCCAAAATTTATTTGTGCGCGAATATCAAACGGTTCGCGCAGTGGATGACATTTCATTTGATATTGAGCCGGGCGAGATGGTCGGCTACATTGGCCCGAACGGCGCTGGAAAATCCACGACCATCAAAATGCTTACAGGTATTTTGGTGCCGAGCACCGGAAGGATTATCTCAAATGGATTTGTGCCCTGGCGTCAGCGCACGGACTACGTGAAAACGATCGGCGTGGTATTCGGGCAGCGGACGCAACTGTGGTGGGATATCGCCGTCATTGAATCTTTCAAATTATTGCGGCGGATTTATGGCGTTTCGCAGCGCGATTTTGACGATCGCATGGAACTGTTTCATCAAGTGCTGGGCATCAGCGATTATCTGAACACTCCGGTGCGAAAACTTTCGCTTGGCGAACGCATGCGCTGCGATCTGGCCGCCGCGCTGCTGCACAATCCTCCCATTTTATTTTTGGACGAACCGACGATTGGCCTGGACGTCGTCGCCAAAGATCACATTCGCAAATTCCTGCGCGCGATCAATGAACGTTACCGCACGACGGTGCTGCTGACCACGCATGACTTGGATGATATTGAAGAACTTTGCCGGCGCATCGTGATCATCGATCACGGTAAACTTCTTTACGACGGCCCGTTGCCGGAACTGAAACAGAAGCTGCTGCGCACAAAACAAATTAAGTTTGCGCTGCGCGATAGCGAGGCCGCCGGGACGTTGCAGCGCGCGCTTTCTTCCGAAGGACTGGACGCGGAAGCCGTGGACGAAGTGACTTACCGCGTGCGTTTCGATCGCACGCGCGTTTCCACATCCGAATTGATTCGCAAAATTCTTGCGGCTGGAGATATCCGCGATCTGCTGATTGAAGATGAGCCTATCGAAGAAATCATCAAGCGCATCTACGGCGGAGAATCCGTGATGGAAGTATCCACTCGTACATGAGCACGCGCTCTTCAGTGCTGGCCCCATACGCCGAGTTCACGCGCATCGGCTTCGTAAATATTCTGGCGTTTCGGCTGCGTTACTACGCGGGAATTTTCACCTACCTTATTAATGTCACCGTTTATTATTTCATCTGGTCGGCCGTCTATCGCGCCAGAGGAATTTCCAGCGCCACGCAAGCTGCTACCTCCACAATCGGCGGTTACGATCTTCCGCAGATTCTTACCTACGTCGCCGTGGGATGGGTGATCCGCTCGCTGTATTGGAACACGATCGACCAGGAAATGGCGTACGAAGTGATTGACGGAAAAATCGCCATGGATTTCATCAAGCCCGTTTCAATTCAGTGGATGTGGATTTGCCGCGCGCTTGGCGAAACCGCTTTTCGATTGGTGATGCTGACTGCGCCAAGTTGCATCGTTATCGCGCTACTTTTTCATGTGCGCTTCGCGGCGTCGTGGACGCAATTCGGATTATTTCTCATTGCCGTGGCCGGGAGTATTCTACTGATGGCCGCCATCAATTTTATGATTGGCACCTGCGCGATCCCACTCACGTCTATCCTTTCGTTGATACGCGCGAAGTTTTGGCTGATCGAATTGCTGAGCGGGCTACTGGTTCCGATGACGTATTTTCCCTCGACCGTTCAAAAAATCGCCGCATGGCTTCCCTTCCAGCACATCGCCTTCACTCCGTTGCAAATTTATCTTGGAAAGATAAGCGGCATGGATGCGCTTCGCGCGTTGGCCATGCAGTGGATTTGGATTGCGGTACTTCTGTGGTTAGGTGATTTGTGGTGGCGCACGGCCACGCGCAAAATCACAATTCACGGCGGATAATTCGATGAGCGAAACAGTCGCGAAAGCTCGTATTCACCTTGGATTGCTGGGCGATTATTTCGTCCAATACTTGAAAATCCGTGTGGGCTATCGCGGAGATTTCCTGATTAGCGTGGCTACCAGCACGGCCGCGACGGCGTTCGCATTCGCTTTCGTATTTATTTTATTCCGCAACACGAATTTGCCCGGCTGGAGTTTTGAGGAAATTGTTTTTCTTTACGGCTTCGCGCTGATTCCTTTTGGTTTTTTCAACATTCTGAGCTTGAACATCTATGAATTCGGCAACACGTACATCATGGAGGGCAAATTCGATCGCGTGCTGCTGCGTCCCGTGAATTCGTTGTTCCAAGTGCTGTTTGAAAATTTCCGCATCGAATCTTTCTTTGAAGCGTTTACCGGCGTGGGAATTGTTGTGTGGATGGCTTTACGAATGCATCTTCACTGGAAAG
>DATBYL010000122.1:0-14963 GCA_036513735.1 Candidatus Acidiferrales bacterium | reverse complement strand
CGCATGGAGCCGCAGTATCGCTCAAACGCTCAGGAAATCGGCAACCTGCTTGTGCCCACGCCTTCCGGAACGCAAATTCCACTTTCCGAGTTGGCCACCATCAAGCAAGGCAGTGGCGCTTCATTTATTTATCGCGAAAATAATTCGCGTTACATCGGCGTGCAGTTCTCGATTGTCGGACGCGATCTCGAAGGCATCGTAAACGCCGGCCAGGCCGCCGTGAATAAAGCCGTGCAACTCCCGGCGGGCTATCGCCTCGATTGGGGCGGCGAATACAGCGAATTGCTCGCCGCGAAATCACAAATTATTATCATCGGCCCACTTACCGTGCTTCTGATTTTCATGATCCTCTTCGCGCTGTATGGGAATTTCAAATTTCCAATTACCATCGCGTTGGGCGTCGTGATGACTGAACCTGTCGGCGCGTTGATCGCTCTGCGCCTTACCCACACTCCATTCAGCGTATCCAGCATTCTCGGATTGCTCGCGCTGATGGGCGTCTCCGTGGAAACCGCTGTAATTCTCGTCAGCTACATTAATAAGCTGCGTCTCGAAGGCATGGGAATTCAGCAAGCCACGTTGAACGCCTCTCTGCTGCGTCTGCGGCCCATTATGATGACGGCGCTCGTCGCCTGCCTCGGCTTGCTGCCCGCTGCCATGTCCACCGGAGTCGGTAGCGACACGCAAAAGCCTTTCGCGATTGTTGTCGTCGCCGGATTAATTTCGCGATTGGTTCTCGGATTTTTCGTCAACCCGGCGTTGTATCAGTTGGCCGCGCGCGATGGTGACGTCTTGCAAGTGTAAGACTCCTGAATCTCGAATCCGGCCGTGTCTGGATCGGACATACCCGGCACCTTCGCAGATTGATATGCGTGACGGGAAACGCGCTTCGGGTGTAGAATTCGTGGCTGAATGGAGGTTGTAACGCGACAGCCATGAACAAAGGAAGTCCATCCACGTTCCGTCGCGCTCCGCTGATGTTCTTCACCGCGTTGTTTGCGGTGTTACTCATCGTAGCGGCAACGGGCCTCTGGCATACGCACAGCAGTGCACAGGAAGCAGCGTCTTGCACTGTCTGCCATGTGGGTTCAACACCCACCCAACCGCAACCTGTCTCGACCGCGCTGGCCCCGCCAGTGTTCACAGTCGAAGGCATCGTCGTACTTCCCGTTTTCTCCGGACATTCCGAACCAATCTTCAGCTCGAAGTCTCCACGCGCGCCTCCCGTCGCCTCCTAGTTTCATAAGCAACAAATAAGCACACTCGAAGTGTCGCTCGCCGCTCCTCGTCTCGCGGAGCGTGCGCGGCATTTGTCTAACCATTTTATTTGCGCACGGGCCCAGGGTGGCCAACTCCTAGGAGGAGATAATTATGTTTCGTAAGAAATTTCTTTGGGCATTCTTAGCAATGTTTTTAGGTACGCTTTTGCTTTCAGTTCCTGCATCGCACGCGCAAACAGGTAATTCGTCAACAATCAACGGAACGGTGTTGGATTCCACCAATGCAGTCGTCGCTAACGCAACGGTGAAAATTCACAACCCGGTCAGCGGACTGGAACGCACCGCGATGACCGACGCCAGCGGCAATTTCAGTTTCGCCAATGTGCCCTTCAATCCGTATCACCTGGACGTCACTGCGAAGGGCTTTGACGTGTATAACCAGGACGTCGATGTTCGTTCCAGCGTCCCGCTAGTTCTGAAAATCACACTGAAAGTTCAGGGCACCACTGTCAACGTAACCGTGGAAGCAGGGGGAGACTTGATCGAGAACGATCCCACGTTTCATACTGACGTGGATCGCGACCTCTTCAAGAAGCTTCCGCTGGAAAGTCAATCCTCTTCATTGAGTTCACTGGTCACGCTGGTTACTCCCGGCGTCTCCGCGGATTCCAACGGCCTGTTCCACGGATTGGGCGATCACGCGGAAAATTCTTTCTCGGTTGACGGCCAGCCCATCACCGACCAGCAAAGCAAAGTTTTCTCCAATCAAATTCCTCTCGAAGCTGTCCAATCCATGGAAGTTATTTCCGGCGCGCCGCCAGCTAACTACGGCGGCAAAACCAGCCTGATCATTGACGTAACCACACGTTCCGGCATGGGCGTCACTACGCCTCATGGTGAAGTGACAGCTAACTATGGCTCGGTCGGCAGTTCAGGCGGCGGATTTAATTTTCTTTTCGGTGGAGCAAAATGGGGAAACTTTATCGCGGTCAGCGGATTAGATAGCGGCCGATTCCTTGACGGGCCGGAATTCACCGTATTTCACGATAAGGGCAACGAACAAAATGTCTTCGATCGCCTCGACTTTCAAATAACGAAAAACGATGCGTTTCATATCAATATGGGTTATAGCCGCTCGTGGTTTCAGACTCCGAACACCTTCGATAACCTGAACTTGGGCGTCGTCGTTCCCGAGGGCAGTGCATTCGCAGGTCAATCCGTTGGCCCGGCGGACCAGCGCTCGCAAATTGGCACCTACAACATCGCGCCGGTCTGGACTCACACCGTCAGTGATAACTCCGTTTTTACGCTGGGCGCTTTCGCGCGGCGTGACCAATACAACTATTATCCGAGCAACGATCCTTTCTCCGATCTCGGCCCGCAAAATTTGCAACGGGAATCCATCGGCCAGCTTCGCTTTCTCACCAACGTGGGCGGCCGCACGGAATATTCCTACGTCCACGGCATCCACAACATTCGAGCAGGCGTTACCTACGAACAGACTTTTCTTTCGGAAGACGATCGTCTGACCATCGTGGATTCCACCCTCAACGCGCCGTGTTTGGATCTAACTGGAACTCCCGTGGCTGGGTTCACAAATCCAGGCCAGTGCGCCGGCGCTGGACTCCAGCCGAACATCGCGTCGAATCCGAATGCTCCTAATACCGCGCAATTTCCCCTGTTCAATGCAACGCTGCTTCCGTTTGATTTCACACGCGGCGGCGGCTTCTTCACATTCAGCGGCCACACGGACGTCAAGGAACTCGCCATGTACGTGATGGACGCCATCTCCGTGAAGAATTGGACTTTCAACATCGGAATTCGCGGAGACATTTACAACGGGCTTGCCGTCGCTCGTCAAGCCGAACCGAGAGCCGGAATCGCCTACAACGTGAAGAAGACCAACACAATCCTGCGTGTTTCCTACGCGCGCACTCTCGAAACTCCGTTCAACGAAAATCTCGTGCTCTCCAGCACCGGTTGCAACAACGCCGTGATCTCGGCGTTAATCTCTTGCGTTCCCGCGGTGCTCGCTCCCGGTTATCGGAATGAATTTCACGCCGGGTTCGAGCAGGCCTTCGGAAAGCATCTCGTAGTCGGCGGCGAATACATCTGGAAATATACGCACAACGCCTACGATTTCAGCGTTCTGGGCAACACTCCAATCACCTTCCCGATTGAATGGAACAATTCCAAAATCCCCGGCTACGCAATCCGCGCCAGCGTGCCGAATTATCACGGCATCACCGCGCTGTTTGTGGCGTCCAGCGTCGCCGCGCGCTTCTTCACTCCACAAATCGGCGGCCTTGGCACTACTGTAAATACCAGCGGCACGTTCACTCCGTTCCGAATCGACCACGACGAGCTTTTCAACATGACCGCTCACATTCAATACCAAACACCATGGAAGCGCGGGCCGTGGATCGGATTCAACTGGCGATATGACAGCGGCCTCGTCGCCGGCGCCGTGCCCTGTTACGGCGTCGGTCCGCAAAACGATTGCCCGCAATCCACCACTCTCGGCGGACTTCCGGCCATCAACATGACCGATCCCTTTGGTATTCCTCTTACCGCGGATCAGGAATTTGAAGCTGGATTCTTCTGCGGAACTCAACACGCATCAGCAACTGTCGCCCTGCCGTTCACCTGCCTTGCGTCGCAGTTCGGCTCAACGCTTGTGCAAGTACCGGCGCCCGGCACGGAAAATGACGACAAAAATCCGCCGCGCATCGCTCCTCGGAATTTATTTGACGCCTCGATCGGGGAAGACAATCTGTTTCACGGCGATAAACGCAAGTGGAGCTTGCGCTTCACGGTCATCAACTTGACCAACAAGTACGCGCTCTACAATTTCCTGTCCACGTTCAGCGGCACGCACTACGTTTCGCCGCGCACGTTCTCAGGTGAACTCGGCTTCCACTTCTAACAAGTTGCTCGAAGACTCTGCGTGAGCCTGAACATCCTCCTCAGGCTCACGCGGATTCCTTTTTTCTTCGCGCACGAGAATGAAGAAGCTGACCATTTACGAAGTGTCCTCGCTCGCCGGCGAGAAAGGCGGGCGTTGTATTTCCTCGTCGTACGTGAATTCCGTCACGCCGTTATTGTGGCGCTGCGGCGTTGGCCACACGTGGAAAGCGGTTCCGGCCAGCATTCGCAAGGGTAGTTGGTGCCCCGCGTGTGCGGGCGTAAGGCGCGGCACAATTCAAGAGATGCGGGAAATCGCCGAGTCTCGCGGCGGAATTTGCATCTCGGAAATGTACGTTAACAGCGCAACAAAATTGTGTTGGCGCTGTCGACTGGGCCACGAATGGACCGCGGCTCCACTTCACATTAAGAGAGGTCACTGGTGTCCAGTGTGCGCTCGGGTGGCGCGGCTGACGCTGCAAGAAATGAATAACGTCGCCGCGAAAAAGTCAGGTCAATGTTTGTCGGCGGAATATCTGGGCTCGGCGAAGCCCTTGCGGTGGCGATGCGCGGTTGGTCACGAATGGAACGCGCGGCCGGCATCGGTAAAATCCGGCAACTGGTGTCCGTATTGCGCGCGCAATCGGGAACTGGAGTTCGAGCAGTTGCGTCAAATCGCGCGCGAGCGCGGTGGTCGCTGCCTTTCAACTGAATATAAAAACAGCCGCACTCCTCTTCTCTGGGAATGCGGTCAGCGGCATCGATGGAAAGCCTGCCCTGCAAATATCAAGGGCGGCACGCGAAGGAAAGGTTCTTGGTGTTTGCAATGTTACAACTCGCGCCGCGTTTTTCGGCCGAAGCACGACATTGCCGCAATGAACGAAGCGGCCTCGTCACGCGGAGGCCGCTGTCTTTCCACAGAATATTTGGGCAGCAAAATAAAATTGACGTGGCAATGCCCTCGCGGACATCTGTGGACAGCCATGCCCGTCTCCGTTCTACACGGAACTTGGTGCCCGGTCTGCGCTCACAGTCAGCGCCTCCAATTGGAAGCGCTCCAGAAAATTGCAGCAAGCCGGGGCGGCGATTGTCTTTCGCACACTTACGTGAACGAACGCACGCCGCTCACTTGGTACTGCGCAGCCGGACATCTCTGGAGCGCTACACCCGGCAAAGTGAAACGCGGCTCATGGTGTCCGAAATGCGCGGGCATTCGCCGCAGAAGTAAATGGATTGCGCTTCGGGCCCTCGCGCCGGATGCAATTGACAAAGTTGCAGCAACGCGTAAATCGCAGTTGGTACGTCTTATTAGCGATGCGGGAATTGACAGACCGTCACGGCTATTGGACGAACGTTCGCTCAATTCTCTCAGGCACGTATCGCGAAAGTCGGAATCGGCGCACAAATCACAGTAGTGCGATGCGGTAGTGCGATGAAGTTATGCGGCGCGGAAAGGACTCACATGTTTTTTGCTCTCACTTTTTGCTTCTGGCTTCTCGCCGGATTAACTTGGCTTGCGCCCACCGTCGCCAGTGATGGAGGCGCTCCTTCAAAGGACGTCTCTTTCCGATTGGCCGGCGGACAAAATCCACTGATTCTTGTTCCCGTTTACGTCGAAGGAAAAGGCCCCTACGAATTTATTCTCGATACAGGCGCGTATCGATGTTTGTTGTCGCCGGAAGTCTCTTCGTCAATCGGAATTCAGCCGGAATCTCAACAGCAAGCCACAGGAATCGGAGGCACCATCAACATATCCTCCGCTCGCGTTTCATCCTTGTCAGTCGGGAACGCCAGCCAAGAAAATATCGAAGTCGCTATCACCGGCGAGCTTTCCCGATTAGGCGAGGCCGTGCAAAGTAAAGTTGATGGAGTTCTCGGTTCAAATTTTCTAAAAGATTTCCGCGTCGCCTTAGATTACGGACACGGTGTAGTTCGTTTGGACCGCCCTTCCCTCGATCCATCATCGGAACGCGGCACCCGCTCGGTAACGTCCGTACCGTTCAGGCTGGCCACTCCTGAAAAGCCGCTCATTAGCTTGCCCGTTTTCGTCAACGGCCGCGGCCCCTTTCGATTCTTTCTCGATACCGGCGCATCCAGAACCACTCTTTCATTTGCCCTCGCCAGAAAACTCGGCATCGTCGCCATCGGTAATCGCTCTGGAACGGGCGCGGGCGGCCGTATACGTATGCTCTCTGCAACTCTTGACTCTCTTACCGTCGGAAAAGCATCTATATCCGATGCCCCAGTTAGCGTGGGGGATTTCCTTGGCAATTTCGATTCTGTAATCGACACGAAATTTTATGGAATTATCGGCAATGACTTTCTCAGCCGATTTGAAGTCGTGATTGATTATCCGCGCGGCGTGCTCGACCTAAAGCCGGTTGTTACGCGGTAAGCCCGGCAAGCATCAATGATAAAGGACACGACACTCTAACGTTAGAAGAGTTACGAGCGATCGCCAATAGCGGCGATTTTTCTAAAGTTCACATCAGGGGAAAAGGATTCTTAATGATATCGGGACCCACTCATATTGGTGCAAGCGGCAAAAATCCAATCATGTGGCTCGTCTCCGCGTTCGCCATAATTTTCATTTTATTTGCCGCGCAAATCTGCCGCGCACAAAATCCACCCGCCCCAAATCCGCCCGCGGCAACTCCCGCCGGAGCAACTGTTCAAGGCACTGTCACGCACACCGATGATCAGGGCCAAATTTCGGCCGTCCAGGGTGTCCAACTGAAACTTACTCCTGAATCTGGATCGCCGGCGCTCACCGCAATCACAGACGACAAGGGTCATTACTCGTTCACCGGATTATCTGCCGGCAATTACACACTCGAAGGAACGCTCGAAGGGTTCCAAGCATACAAAGCGGTCCTGAAAGTTTCCGACGCGCCTCTCGTCCAGGATTTTTCGATGAAACTCGCCGCCGTCGCGCAATCCGTCGACGTAAATGCCGACGAGGAAACGATGTCGACGCAAAACGTCAATAGCACCGCCACAATTACCGCCAAGCAATCAACCGATGTTCCGCTCGCCGAACAAAAATTCAAAGAAGCTTTGCCTCTCGTCCCCGGCGTAGTCCGCGCGTCAAACGGAACTCTCAACATGAAAGGCACCACGGAAAGTCAGGGCATGTTGCTCGTGGACTCCGCCGAAACCGTGGATCCTGTTACCGGCAGTTTTTCCATTCCAGTTCCGCTCGGCGCGATTGACACGCTCTCCGTTTCCAAAACTCCCTACGAGGCGGAGTACGGCGGCTTCTCCGGCGGCTTGGCCATCATCCAGACAAAGCCTCCCTCGGATACCTGGAAGTATGACGTCGAAGATTTCCTTCCGGGCTTTCGCGGCAAAAACGATCATCTCGTCGGCGTTCAATATTTCAAACCACGCGCCCTGATCAGCGGCCCGCTCATAAAAAAGAAACTCTCTTTCACCGAAGCCATCGACTACGATTTCGATAGAAAACCGATTCGCGGTCTGCCCTGGCCTCTCAACGAACTCAAGACGCAGGGCTTCGATTCCTTCACCACTTTTCGGTGGATTCTTTCTTCAAAAAATGTTTTGAACGGGAACATCATCATATTTTCGCGCCACCAGCGCTTCGCCGATATCAGCTCGCTCGTGCCGCAAACCGCTTCCACCAACGACGGCCAAAAAGGTTTTTCCGTCGGCGGCACCGATACCGAACAATTTCAGAACGGCGTTGGTTTGAGCACCGTGCTTCGGTTCAGCCGCATCCAGAGCAACGCCAATCCTCAGGGCGAGGCGGACATGCTTCTCACTCCGGACGGCCGCGAAGGAGATTTCTTCAACACTTTTGCACGCACCGCCGGCCAGTTCCAACTTCAGCCCATCATTCAGCTTCCCTTAAAAAAATGGCTCGGCCATCACGATATTAAATTCGGCGTCGATTTCACCCACCGCTATTACAGCGGCACCAGCGAATCCAATCCGATTCAGATTCTCCGGCAGGATGGCACTCTCGCCGAGGAAATTGATTTTCTACCCGGCTCACTGCTTCATTCCACGGATACCGAAGTTGCCGAATTTATTCAGGACAATTGGACAATTTCAGATCACGTAACAATCGACCTCGGCGCCCGTCTCGTCAGTCAGTCCGCCGGCCGCGCCGCGGGATTCGGCCCACGCGCCGGACTCGCTTTTTCTCCCGGCCACGATCACAAAACTTTGATTCATTTGGGATCGGGCATTTTTTACGACCGCGTTCCTCTGCTCACCACGGACTTCACCGATAATCCCACGCGCGTCGTAACGCTCTTTGGACCCACGGGTCTTCCTCTCGGGCCTGCCACTACTTTCACGAACGTATATCTCACGCCCGGCCCCGATGGAACTCTCACACCTAGCGCCGCTCGCCAGAACACCAGCGCGCGAAACATTACCTCCAGCGCTGAAGTTGATCGCGAAATCACTCACAACACTGTGCTGCGCCTCAATTTCCTTTCCAGCCAGATTCAGGACTCCGCGGTTGTAATTCCCATCCAGGGCGCTCTGGCGGGTAGTTCTTTCCTGGGCCTTGCGAACACGGGCACCCAACACTATTACGAGGTTGGGGCCACTTTCAATTACAGGCTGACCGAGCGGCACGTTCTCAGCGCATCCTACATTCACAGCTACGCTCACGGCGATTTGAACGCCGTTTCCAGCATCTTCGTTCCGTTCGAGACGGCCATCATCCATCCAAACGTCAGCGGCGTTCTTCCCGCAAATATTCCGGACCGCCTGGTGGCCTGGGGCATTTTTTCATTGCCTTGGAAATTACAGATTGCTCCGATCGTGGATTATCACACCGGCCTGCCCTATTCCGTGATTGATAGCCTTCAGAATTATGTGGGTACGCCCAACTCGCAGCGCTTCCCCAATTTTTTTGCTTTGGACGTAAAGTTCTACAGAGAAATAAAAGTGCATTTGAAATTTCACAAGTTTGAAGAAACTCGCACTCTGCGCCTGGGCGTCTACGCTCTGAATCTAACTAACCACGCAAATCCGCTGGACGTTTTCAATAACAATACTTCGCCGATTTTCGGCGAGTTCGATGGGTTTCAGCATCGCCTCTATGGCTTGGTAATTGAATTCAAACAGTAGGAATTCAGCCCGGCGCCGAATTCTTGCGGGCTGGTGGGGACCTTCCGCTTAGGTCTTGGCGTCTTCGGCGCCGCGCATGAATAATGCGTTTGCAGCCTGCGGCTGGCGGACCGGCGCCAACCCGTAGTCCGGATTCGGGCGATCGGGAATCCGCGCTGCACCCTTAAATCTGCGCTGCAGCGGAAGCTCAATCAAATAGAAGTGAACCATCGCGATTAAAGTCGTAACCACTCCCACGATAAACCACGCGGCAAGATTCCGCGAGAGAGAATATGGCGGCGACGAAGTATCCAGCAGGCGCGCCACCAGCCGAATTACAAGGAAATGAAAAATATAAAGTCCGTAGGAGATCCGGCCCAGCAGCGTGAAAGGCCGCGTCGAGAGAACACGCGAAACCAGCGAGTCCGGCTGAAACAGGAGGCAAACGATCCACGCCGCTAAAAGGATCAGACTGCATTCACCGCCGTAAAGCTGGTACCCGAAGCTCGCCTCTCCCCCGCGCGCCGTTAGGAACACGATCGCCGCAATCGCAACGGGCAGCAAAAACGGCAGCGCACGTGCCTTCAAATACTTCCGCGCGATGTCGTAGTAGCGCCGGTTCTGCAACCCCAAGGCGGCGGCGCAACCGATCAGAATCGCGTGTATCCGCGTGTCGCTGCCGAAATAAAATCGGACATAGATTTGATCCATGGAATGCCCGGTGTTCCTCATTTCGAGCATGAGCGCGCAGCGATACACGATCAGCAAGACCAGCGACCACACCACAACCGTCAGTGCGCGCTTCATCTTCAGCCATTTAAGCGCCACCGACCACGCAAAATAGAATTGCTCTTCCACGCACAGCGACCACGCCGGCAACAGGAATAGTCCTATCGCTGGCGCGAAATTCACGCCGCTCGCGGAAACAAACTGGTTGTAGCTGTATGTGAGAAAATATGCAGCGTCGTGAAAAATTTGTCCGGGAGTATAGCCTGAGACCGACGCCAGCAGTCCTGCCAGGATGATTGCCGTAAGATACGCGGGCAGCAATCGGACGGTCCGGCGCCTGTAAAATCGCAACAGATTCAGATTTCCCGTGGTTTGTATCTCGGTCGCGAGAAGCCAGGTAATCAGAAAACCGCTCAGGCAAAAGAATATGTTCAGCGTGTACCAGGTCCGTTGATAAAACAGCAGCTTGATCAGCGGATGTCCGGTCAGGACCGGGCAGAACATCTCCAAATGCACAAACATCACCGTAAGCACGGTGCCGCGGAGTCCGTCGAATGCCGGCACGTAGACTTGTTTCAGATGTTGGCCTGCGCTCTGGTCTTTCATCTCGTCTGCTGCTGTCCTTGATCCGTTTCCACTTGGCAAACTTCGTCTCTAGCCGGCAAGGCAAATGCGCCCACCCGAACGCCGATAGACGCCGGTGCGCGCGGCAAAGCCCGCTATCCAGTATTTTCGGGAATGCGAAGTGGGTTGCCGATAGTACTTTCGGAGCAATTACAGGTACTTTCGGCACGAAAAATTTCGGGGACACAACTCGCGGGGGCGATGTGCAGCTCGCCGTAAGCTGCTTATTATCAATGAGTTGCGGGTAGTTGGCCCATCGCTTTCAGGTGAGCCTGTTCTACTTCGCAGTATCAGTACTCAAATATTCGTTTCGTGGGATGGACAGTGCTCGAAAGCTACATCGCTGGTTTGTCTTTGCCTTCCAACCTGAATCTCAGAAACACATAAAACGCTGCGGGATGTTCCCCGTAAAAGGGCTGTATCGCCTCCGGCACTTTGTAGAGCGTAAAATTGCCGCCGATTCCCGTCAGTACGTGCGGCACAATGTGCACGTCGCGCGTATATCCAGCCGTGAACGCTCCAACGCGAAACACCGTTCCCACCGTGGCAGCCAGTTGTTGCTCCAGCAGCGGCTGATCCGCAAATAGTTCATCGCGATCCACCAATTCCGCGCGCCCGGTAATGTAATTCTTTTCCCAGAACCGCACCAAGGACTCCAGCAAATAGGAATTCAAATTTCGCTTCGTGTCCGTCTCGTGATTCCGTCCCCAAATTACGCTCGTCGCCCAATCTCCACGCGTGTATGGCCGGTTGTACGTCACCGAAGCCGTCGAGCGCAGTTGATTGCCCGGCTCCAATGCTTCAGGTTTGTGCAAACTCCCCGCGGAAACTTGCGCGCTCCAATTCGTCGTGGGCGTCCAACTCAACCGCGCTGACCAGGAATCCAGCCCGCCTGTTTGAATGATCCAGCGGTTCTCACCCGGCTCCGCTCCATGAAATCCCGATATTTCCGCGCCCCACTTCGGCCGCCGCAGCGCCGCCGTCAAAACTTCGTCCGCGATGTGAGTGGAATCCTGCAAGTGATGGCCCAGCGGAGCCTGCGGCAATTCCTCCGCCGAAATTCGATGCGGAAACGCCACCGGCCCAAGCGCGGGATCTCCCACCGGCGCAAAATATATTTCCACGTTAGTTTTTTCGCCGACCGTCCGCGCATACGCCACGCTCAATTCCATAAAGAAATTGTGCGGGTGCTGCCCATCCACGAGCGCCTTTCCAAATGCGGTTTCGCCTGTCTGAAATAATTCCGGATAATATCGCCCCGCGATCGTCGCCGGTTCCGCGCTCAGCATCGCGCGAATCGTAAACGCGCCTTTGCCAATGTCGTGTTCCGCCATTCCCATAAACCAGTTCGTCGAATAAAATTTGTCCGCCCCACGCGGCCCGGTCTGCTGCACGTCGCTGATAAATCCCTGCCCGTGAAACATCAAATTCCATCCACGCACGCGCCACGAAAACATTTTCATCGCCGCCGATTCCGGATTCGCACCAGTCCCCGACGTCCGCCCCATTAAATACATTCCCGCAAAATTCATCGACGGCATTTGCATCGCCGAATCAGGCGCCGCAGGCATCGGCATTCCCGGCATCGGATTCTGTTGCGCCGCCGCGGACTCATCCCCACCCGGGGGATCAGTCTGCGCGCTCAACGTAGTCTGCCCGCGCGCTCCGCATCCACTCACCGCCGCAAAAAAAATCCCAATCACAATTAATTTCCCAACGCGCATTGTCACTCCGGTAGCACCGACACTCCTGTCGGTGCGCTTCCCCCAAATTAGATCTCAATTCAAAAAATACGCCTCGTCCGTGTTATCAGGACATCCTTTACACTTTTGCCTCGCCCACACAGTCATGAATCTGCCCCGAAATGGTGCAACAAGATCACGCTCGCGTATCAATATCAGGGGTCGATGACCCGACCTAACTCCTTTGTTTTAAAACTGATGCGTAAAACAAGGGGGAGCGGGCGCCCCCTCTAAAATGCCAGATAGCCACCATTCCCAAAATGGGAATGCGCCCCCGAAAAAAGGGTCAGAGCCCGAGCAAAATTAATTTGTAATGGATGCTAAATACGCAGAACGCCTACAGCAAAAACAAAAGAAGAATTTATCGGCGGTGTAGAATTATTTCTCCAAAAATTTTCATCGAAGCGCGCAAACACTGGCGCACCAAAATCAACCGAAGCCACGGCAGACGCAGAAAATTTAATCGCGGGCGAAATTAAAACTCGGGCGCCAACCGTCGCCACAATTCCCGTATGCAAATGCGCTCTATGCTTAGTGTTTCCGCCAGAGCTTCCATGATGCGCGCCCGTATCCGGCTGCGCCAAATCCATCTGCTCGCCATCACAATGCGAAGCGCCAACATTCATCGGCGTCATGGCAGCAACTGATTCCGGATGTCCACTAGCAGCGCAATCCATCTCGCACAAAACCGTTCCCGCGCTGGCAACAATCAGCACCAGCGCCAGCACGATCATTATTCCGCGCATCGCAACCCGTACCATCGATACATTGTACCGCTTATTGCATATCTATTTCTTCGGCGGCCGATTGAACATCACAAAAGACGGTGCATCGGATCTTGCCGCCACTACGTCCGGCCATCCGTCACCATCCAGATCTCCCGCGGCCATGCCGTAGATTGCTCCTTTGCCATCGCCGAACGGAACCGGCTGAAATTTCGTTCCTGTTCCATCGTTGAAATAAATAGTTCCGGGAGCTTCCACATATCCGACGATAATTTCCGGCCGTCCATCACGATTCAAATCCGCGGCGATCATCGAATACGGCAATGCAGCAGGCTCCTGAAATTTAATTCCGGCGCCGAAATGCCCGTGACCATCATTTAGATATACAAAGCAGCCCAATTTTTCGTGGCACGCTGCAATATCCAAATGTCCATCGCCATTAAAATCGGCAACGGCCATGGCGCGCGTCGAGGAATTCGGCGGTCCCCAAAATTCTTTGCGATCGAAGTTGTCTTTGCCGTTGACGTTCCCTTTGCCGCCGTTAAAATAAACGGCGCTCTGGCAGGAATCGCGGCACGCATAAATCACATCATTTGCGCCATCGCCATCAATGTCCCCAATCGCCACCGTTGCAGCGCTGGGCGAATCCTTTAGCGGACGGCAATCGAAATGAAGTTTGCCGTCGTTGAAGCACACATAGCTGGCCATGCCGCGATTCGCAACGGCGATGTCCGGAAAGCCGTCGCCGTTCAAATCGCCAACCGCTGCGTTTCTGGTTGACCATTTCGGATTGCCGTATGTTCCGCCTACCGTGAAATTTCCCTTTCCGTCATTCACCAGCACCATTTTCGGGTCCGGCTCAT
This sequence comes from Candidatus Acidiferrales bacterium, assembly GCA_036513735.1. GTDB lineage: Bacteria > Acidobacteriota > Terriglobia > Acidiferrales > UBA7541 > DASTCZ01. Next base: position 1,071 of record DATBYL010000122.1, on the reverse strand, counting down.
CGGCGCTCAAAACCATATCCAAGTGCCCGCTCTTGGTCATGTCAGCAAGATTTGCGGAATAAGTTTTGTTGGCGTTGCTCGGAAGGGGCGGGCCCGGCGTGAAGTGTCCTTTGCCATCGCCGAAAAAGACCAGACTGGTCACCTGCCAGTGTCGTCCTTTCACAAGTACTATGTCCGGATGTCCATCCCCATTCAGGTCGCCAATGCTGGCATTCGACGATGTTTCCGAAACTGTTTCCAGTGGAACAATTTCAAATGAACGCACGCCACCGGCTTTGAACGGCTGAGCTTTTGATTGATTTCCGCGCGTCGTCTTTGCGTGCGCGTGGAAAACCAGCAAGCCGATCGCAGTAATTGCCAAAACGCTGATTGCGCCTCGTATCATCTTCATGTTCCACCCCGTTCGGTGCTCTCCGCACAGGATTATACCTACACCGAACACTCTCGCCGCTCTGTTTGCCCGCTTCCACCTCACGGGCTACAATACTCGCGGAGCCGGCCTGCCGGGCCCGTGATTGGCGCGAAAGCTTTTTGAACCAATGTGAATCTCATGGGAGCTCCGTTCAACCTGCGGTGTGCATGCCCGCGCCCCTCACGGGGTCCGGGAAGCCTGAAGCGGGGGAGGAGAGCCCAGCCTTAACTAGAGGTTCATCGGCCTAGCGTCTAACGACTTTCGCGGACCGCTCCACCTTTTCTTTTTTCAGGTTTTGTTCTTATTACAGATCTCGCCCCACCACTTTATGCGCATACTTTTCATCGGAGATATTGTCGGCTCGCCCGGCCGCGAGATAGTCAGCAAACATCTCGCCGAAATTGTTTCGCGTGAACGCGTGGATCTCGTGATCATTAACGGAGAAAATTCCGCCGCCGGATTCGGCATCACTCCGAAAATCGCCGATGAACTTTTCGCGCTTGGCGCAGACGTAATCACCGGCGGCAATCATAGTTGGGACAAGAAAGAAATTCAGGAATATATTCCGAATGAGCCGCGCCTGCTGCGTCCCGCAAATTTTCCTAAAAGTCCCGGCCGCGGACTCTACGTCGGCACATCGCGCGGCGGCGTTCGTTTCG
>DATBYL010000121.1:0-10223 GCA_036513735.1 Candidatus Acidiferrales bacterium | reverse complement strand
CACCCACCGCTCCAGCCGGTGATGTCCCGTCGCATGAAAAATATAAGAAACTCCAATCGACGCCGCGGTCGCCGCCGCCTCAATCGCCGCAAACTCCGCATGATTATCCACAATCGCGTTCGTCAAAAACGCTTCATTAATTCCGCGTCGGCGAATATTTAAAGTAGACGCATAATCCAATCCCCGCGCCGCGCCCACTCCCGCAAACAATAAAATATTTTCCGTGTCCCAAAATCGATGCACCGCGGGCTTCACAGGTTTCTTAGCTGGCGCACTCTGTCCCGTCGTCGCTCCCGGCGCATCCTGAGTTCCATTCTGCCCCGCCGAAGATCCGCTCTGCGTCCCGCCTTGTCCCGCAAAAACGAGCCCCGACGTCGTTCCGCTTCCCGCCCCAGCCTTCACATCCGGCAAAAGTCGAATCGAATCAAATCTCCGCGCTTCCACCACTCCGAACGAAATCCCACTGGACTCCTGTCCCCACGCCGCCCCGGCCAGCACAAACATTACCACCGCAAATCGCCCAAAATTCCCCGCCACTCTTCGCATCAACGCAATCCCTCCGCGCATCCATCCATACCATAATTCACCCCGCCCACATCAGCAACTAACGTGGCACAGCCATTCCTGGCTGTGATTCTTTATCGCCCAACCGCTCTCCCATTGCTCGATTGAATTAATATATCAATATGATAACATCCGTGAAGCTCGTCAGGAAAATAGTACCCTCCGTCGAGCCGTCCCCCGCGCGCGCAGACCACTCTCCGCGCGCGGGCCATTCAATCCTGGGAACGCCTAGTCTTTCCCTTCCTGCCGGCGCGGCGGGATGAATCTCCTGATTGGCGGCTGCTAGAATCGGGACGCAACTATCTATTTTCGTCAGTCGGCTTGCGGAATCGCGACCGTGGACCCATCCCAAGAAGGGCCTTTACCATTAATTTCATCTCTCCAAACGTAAGCCTGCGCATCGGCCAAATAATTACGAAGAGAATCGCCGCTCCAAATATCCAAACTCGGGGAGGCACTTTCTGCATCCAATCTGGAACGAAGCGTCCTACGTCAAAGTACGCACCCAAAATAGCTATTCCAACCAACCCGACTCCGATTAGGCATCCCAATCCCACGCCGCTCCAGCCGCCACTGCTACTGCCACTGGGCGTTTCCTGTGCCTGGCGAAGCATCACGATCAAATAATGATCTTCGTTTCGCAGATCTTTTTCCGCCTGTTTCCATCGCTCTGCGCCATCCGTGGATTCTTTTCCCACGCGCTCGCGCGCGTTTTTCAACAGTCCAGCGATTTTCGCTTCGTATTCAACGCGGTCATATTCGCGATCGAATTGATCGCTGACCTCTTGAATATCCGGAATCGTTTCGTAAAGCTCCGTAAAATAAAGCATCTTCCGCTCGACATCCGAAAGCTCCACATTCTCCTGACGCGCTTCTTCCACCACCTGCGCGATCAAATACTCCTTCGCCTGCTGAGCGCGCCGCCTAGTTTCCGTTTGTTCGCTGGAATTCACCATGTCCGGGCTGAGTTTATCTCGCTGGACAATTACCTAGCAATGGAACTGTTTCCAGAATTAATGGAGTGGAGATTTCGCAACTGTGGCAGCGAGCGGCGCGTAATATCCCGGCCGAAATTTAATCTGCGCCCCGCGAACCTTCTCCAATTTCACCGACACATTCCGAAAAAGTCCGTCGCGCTTCGTATTCGTGGAATAGTACGAAAGCAAATAATAATCCTGCGAATCATCCTGCACCTGCTTAAATATCGGCGCGAAATCTTTCACGTCCGTAAATAATTTTCCGCCAGTATCATGCGCGAGATTGCCAAGCATTTTGCGTGACTCTTGCACTGCGGCAAACTTCGCCGGATTTCCAGGGTCCTCCATCACCGGCCCGCCATAACCCCGCGCCGTCGAATCGCGCATATCCACTTCATAGAGCGATACGACATCCATATTCGCGGCATTGATAACAGCTTTCAACGCCGACGCGTTCTCCTCTCCGGTCTTCTTGAGGCCACCGCTGAAATCAATCACCGACTTTCGTCCAGGAATTGGACCAATTTGTTCTGCAAGCGCTTTGATTGCGTAAAGCTTGTTGTCTGTCGTAAAGATATTGAACGAGGTCTCGTCTCCAAACTCCCCACCCGTGTAACTCTCCGAGACCTCGTCGGTTGAGCCACCCGCTTGCAAACCCGCATCCTTTCTGGGAGCGAGCGAGTGCAAAGCGCTTTCAAGCAATTCACGATTGTTCGTGAAGTCAGCAACGACCTTAAATTGGGGGCCAAACGAGATAACGGCGATCAAGTCAGCAGGCGTTACGTCTTCCTTCACGAACTTCGCAGCAGCGGCAGTTGAACGCTCTACTTCGTCGTGCATCATCGTCGTCATATCGAAGAACAGTACAATCATTCTGCGATCATGCACCACTGGCCGCAGCTTTTCCGGATCGTGCGCCGTTTTCAAATCAATCACGACTGGCGTATCGGCCGCTCCATGCACCGCCCCGGCAACATAGTGCTCGACGGAAGTCAGAACTTGTCGCCGCCCTTCCTCGTCAAGAACAAAATTCTGTGGCCCAAGCCCGTCAACAAACTTCCCATCCTTCCCCATCACGACCGCGTCAATTTGAGTGAGCGTGACTGGATAAACTAACCCTTGCTTGGGCGACGCATCCTGTTGCGCCGAACTCTGCGCTTGCCCGCGCACATTCACCGCAATAAGCGTCAGCGCCGCAACTGCACCGATCGCCGAAACTTTCACCCGCCGCAAATAAAATCCTCCCGCCATGGAAGCACCTCGCAGCACGCGCCAATTCCATTGTTATAGACGTATCGTGAACAATTGCGGCTACATTGAACGCATCATCTGGATTCCCTCGCGCTTCCACCTCCGTGCTACCATCCCCGAAAATGAAATCCGCCACGCCAACAAAATCATCCGTCCTTCGCGACCTTCGTGCGCTGGCCGACCCAAAAGTCCGCGCGAAAATGGCCTACTTCGGCGTCCACGTCGAAAAAGCCCACAGAATTTCCGTGCCGGATCTTCGTCATTTGGCAAAAACGATCGGCAAGAATCACGATCTCGCGAATCAATTGTGGGCGAGCGGAATTCACGAAGCGAAATGTCTGGCCGGAATGATTAGCGAATCCGAAAAAGTTACCGCCGCGCAAATGGAACGCTGGGCGCGCGATTTTGATTCCTGGGATGTTGTGGACGGAACCTGCTGTGATCTTTTCGTTCACGCTGCGCCTGCGTGGAAAAAAGCCGTCGAGTGGAGCGGCCGTAAAGAAGAATTCGTAAAACGCGCAGCGTTTTCTCTGATCGCCTATCTCTCCTACAAGGACAAATCCGCGCCCGACAAAAAGTTTCTGCGCATGCTCGAAATCATCCGCCGCGAATCCCGCGACGACCGCAACTTCGTCAAAAAAGCCGTGAACTGGGCGCTCCGCAATATCGGAAAACGAAATCTCGCGCTCAATCGCGCCGCGATTCGCACCGCCAAACAAATCCGCGCACTCGATTCTTCCACCGCTCGTTGGATCGCCGCGGACGCTCTCCGCGAACTCACCGGTCCCGCCGTGCAGCGCCGTCTCCGAAAAAACCGCGCACCTTAATCGCTACGCGAGCACAGCCCCCTGGGAACGCCGATCTCCCGATCGGCGTATTTGACTCCTTACTTGCCAAACAAAAAAGGCGCGCAGCCAACTCGCCACGCGCCTCAAAATCAATCCCAACTAAATCTTATTTCTTCTCCGCCATCACCTTCGTAAACGTAGTTTCCATATCCGACGACCACGTGTTGCCCCCGTCCGTAGACGATCCATAGTTCAACGTGTATTTCGTCGGAGAGATTTCCTTCCACGTCGTGCGCGACTTCATCGTCTTGCCTCCCATCATCATCTCAGTCGTCCAAGTCCAGGTGTCGCCGCTCACTGTGCCTTTGGCTACAAACGCTTCGCCCCAACTGTCGAATATGTTGTAGGTGTACATTTTTGTTCCCGGGTCATATCCCAGCACGGACATAATCGTAAAACTCCCCATCGGCGATTTGTTGCTCGAATGCCCCACAAGAAAAAATCCCCCGGAAGTCCACTCCCACTTTTGTGTTGACGACACCGGCCCTTCCATACCGTGCGCGGTGGATTTACCCTCTTCTTTCCAGTTGCCCACAAAATACGCGAGCTTCTGTAATTCCGGCCCCGGTTTCGGCGGCCCTTGCGGAGCCTGCGCCTGAATCGAAACGCCCAGCAACAATATGCACATCGCAACCAAACCGACCATTCGTTTCACGTGAGATCTCCTTGGCGTTTAAACCCGCGCCGGGCAGTTAGCGGGAATGATACAACCTTCTGGTAGATCATCAATGGCAAATCAGTTGAGAGCGGCCCATCTGAAGGCGGTCCCTGCAAAAGAAATTCCACCACAGCCAGGAGTGGCTGTGCCTCCTCTTGCAACTCAACTTCGAGAAGTGTATACTGTATATGTACACGATACTCATGGCTGACAAGAACCATATTCGCATTGATACGAAAAGCGCTGCGCCGGCGTATCGGCAAATTGTCGATCAGTTGCGCGTGTTGATTGTAGATGGTCGATTACCTGCGGGCCGGCCGTTGCCTCCCGTTCGGGCGCTGGCGCTTGAGTTGGGAGTTCACTTCAATACTGTTGCCGAAGCTTATCGCACGCTTGCTCAGGAAGGGTTGTTGGACATTAGTCATGGGCGCCGTGCGCGCGTGGCGGATCGATCCGCGGCGCAATCGGCCACGCAAACGCGAAAATCGGCAGCGTCTTTTCGGAAAAGGCTGCGCGAGATGATCGCGGAATTCCAGGCCAAAGGTTTTTCACCGCGGCAAATTGCGCGCGAACTTCGAGGAGCATCTGGCGGTATTTAGGAGATCAGATGAAAAAGACAATTGTTCCTTTAACTTTCCTTGTGTTGTGTATATTTCTGCCCGCTCTGGCTGCCCAAGATTGGACGGCGAGTGGTCCAACTATCACTGTTGCTCATGCTCCGTTTCAGGGGGAGCGCGTGGGCCGCACTGTACGTGAGTTGGCCGATGGCACGACGATCATTCACGAAGAGAAAGGCCGTATCGCCCGCGATTCGGACGGGCGCGTGTACGAGGAGCAGCAGCAAACGGCCGTTTTTGGAGATAAAGCTCTGCCGACTGGGCCGATGCACGCTGCCGTAATTGATCCGGTGAAACATTTCCAGATGCGATGGGAATCCTCGCCGAAGATTGTAACGGTGTCGCCGATTTCAACCGGAGAACTGCATGTAGGTTTCCCGCCCTGGTTCCCGAAGCTTGCGAAGACGGAGGGGCCTTTGCCGGTGTTGGGAGCAAAGCCTGACAGCGTAACGACCGAGGATCTCGGAAAGAAGACGCTTAGCGGAATCGTGACAACAGGTACGCGAACCACAACGGTGATTCCAATCGGAAAATTAGGCAACGATCGGACGTTGACGATCGTCCACGATACGTGGTTCTCGAAGGACTTAGACCTTCCAATACTCGAAATCATCACCGACCCTCGATTCGGCCGGGAGAATCTTGAGATTCGGGGAATCACTCGAGCCGAACCGGACCCGGCCCTTTTTCGTGCGCCGCAGGGCTATCAGATACAAACCCTGGCTGACATTCTCAAGGGCAGAGTCGCCGGAGGAGTTGCACCAATTCCTGAACATTAGTCCGGGTCTTTACAGCAGACGGTCGTTGCTTCTTTGAGATTAAAATTCTTTCGACAGGAAAAATCCTCGACACATGGCACTGGGGCTTCCCTCCGACGTTATTCACGACATTTGGATGAACGGACTTTCTCTGTGCTTCGCCGCATGGGGATGGATAGCGCTTACGCGGTGGGGAAATTCCGAATCATCATTTTTTGGCGTACGCGTTGACAATAAATTTGAAGACAGCGCCGAAGCGCAGCAGATCGATTCGCGCTACATTCATGAAATTATTATTCTGACCGGCGCGTTAATCGTATTCAGTACTTTTCTCCTGTTGTACTTCCGGCAGCTGTTGCCGCCAATTCGTCCCTACGATTTTTGGCCGCTGGAATTGCTACAGGCGCTTGCGGTTCGATTCGCATATTGGCGAGCGCGCAACCACACATTGCCGTTTGCAGCTCTCACGGACTCAGTACGAACCGCGGATTTATCGTCTCTCAACAGTCCTTCGCTTTTGTGGAACTTGCTTTACTGGCCCTGTGTGTTTCTGCCGCTTATTGTCGTCGGGATTCTGGCATTCTATTTGCGAGCTCACTGGACAACTTTCCCGTTTCCGTATGCCATCAATTTTCCAGTGACAGAAAATTCGCCGACGATTGCTTGGTCGTTGCGTATTTTCCTGCGAGCTTATTGGCTGCCGGCACTGGCGGCGCTTGTCGGTATAACGAGCGTGCTGCTCGCATTTGCGTTCAGCTTTCACTCGCGGATTAACGAGTGGGGCGATGACGACGAACAGCGCTGGAGTTATCGCAAGCTTCTAATGTCCTCGACTGTCGCGCTTTCGTGGCTCGCTACCGCGATCCTGATCATCATGCAACTGAATCCGCCAGGCATGCCAAAACAAATCGGCGCCGGTTCGAGCGACGCCTGGGTGGTTACCGCCGCGGTGTTGATCGTGTTGACGCCCATCGCCGCCGTGTGGATGACGCTTCTGCTGTACTACAAGCGGCCACCCGGTACGGTGAGTCGCTCGCAAGATAATAGCTGGAAGTTTGGCTTGTACTATTTCAATTCGAGCGACGCAGCCTGGGTTGTGCCCGCTCGCTTCGGCACCGGAGCCGTCCTGAATTTTGCGCGGCCGTTCGCGTGGATTCTTATTCTAATTTTAGCCGGCGCTTCTGGCATGAGATTGTATGCGGGACCCACGCCTCGAAGCGACGATCCCGAACATTCCGCTTTGGAATCGCAATTCGCGATTGCAACTTTGCAGCTCCGCAACGGTAACTCGGAAGGTTCCGACCATCTCATTCGCATGGCACGTCACAACAATGATCCGGCGATCTGGACGAGTGTCGCTTATGAGCTTACTGCCTATCACTCTCGACCGCGCTTAGCGCGCGAATGGGCCGAAAAAGCTGTGGCGTCAGAAGAATCGCTTACCTCGCAACTTCGGCCGACGTTCACTGCATTTTTGGACTGGCAAACCACGGCCGACCTTGCGGCATCTTGGAGCAATTTGGGATATGTCTGTTCGTGGCAGGGTGATCTGGATTGCGCGCAAAAATATCTGGCGGCGGCTTGGACGCTCGATCCGCTTCCCGGATACATGAATGAATTAGTGGTCGTACTCAAGGCTGTTCCGAAGCCGCTCGAACAAATTCTTGGCGCTGTGAAACTAGAGAATGGAATTCCAGTCCGTCAGGTCACGAAGATTTCTGTTCCAGGAAGCAAGGCTGGGACGGCTTACTTCGATGTTTTGCTTTCGCGGACGGAACCTGCGGCGATTCAATGGTTCGGAGGAGAAAAAAATCTTTCTGGTGCGGCGGAAATTGTTCTGCCGACGTTAAATTTTCCGTGGCCCGATGAAGGTGGGAAGGAGAAAGTTCGAGTGCGAGAAAAACTTGTTTGTACGGGGGTTGATTCGGTTTGTGGGGTGATGGCGCTTTCCGCCGGGGAGGCGAACGGGGTTCGGCGGGAGTTGCGGCAGCAATTTGGATTATTTTGAGGCGCGCAGCAAATCGCCGCGCGCCTCAAAATCGATCCGAATTAAGTTTTACTTCTTCACCGGCGCAGCCGCGGTAGGTGCAACCACCTTCGTCGACGTCGATTCAATCGCCGTCGTCCACGTAGTTCCATCTTGCGAAATTTCCATCTTGAATGTGTATTCAGTTTTCGAGACTTCCTTGATCGTCAAGCGTGCTTTGATCGGCGCGCCGCCCATAGTATCCGCGGTCCATGACCATGTATCGCCATTCAAAGTGCCTGTCGCTTCGTCTGCTTCGCCGTCGCTATCGAACGAGTGATACGTGTAAATCTTTTTCGCGTCGTCCCAACCCATCACGGACATTTCTTTGTTCGATCCCGTGGACATCATCGTGTCCGAATGTCCCACCACAAAAAATTCGCCGGGCAGCCATTCATATTTTGTAGTGGACGTCACTTTTCCTTCCGGCCCTTGCATCGATCCCAAATGCGCCGTCCCGACTTCTTTCCATGTGCCGACAAAATATCCAAGACGCTTCACTTCCGGTCCCTGCGTCGGCGCCTGTGCGCGCGCTGAAACTCCCAGCATCAAAACCAAAACCACCAAAACTCCAATCATTCGTTTCATCTGAATCTCCTGTACGAACGTTTGTTTGATACGTAACCCACACATCGCAGTTGCCAAAAATAATACAACTATCCGCAAAATTCTCTACGCCAATTCCGTCGCCAAATCTGAGTTTGAACCCGACTGTTGCACGAAGCTGCATTTAGATAAGAGAAGCTGCGTTGCAATAGCCCGTCCCAATATTTCGGGACAGAACTTCTCCCGTCTCCCTTATCCTCTTTGTTTCCCGTTCCTTAGCCATAATCCACCCGCACTTCCCATAACCCAGTTTTTGAAAAAACGCGTACCCCCACCCCACCCTACTTTGCTATGTATTGCAAATAAAGGACTTACAGCGATCTGTGGGTGATCGTTATGCAAATAAAGGACTTAGCGGAAAATCGTAGGGCCACTTTCAGGTGTGTGTCGAGGCAGCGGGCCGGGTGTAGCTCACCCGCCGTAGGCGGGAACGTGAATCCTTCCTTTTTTTTTCTCTCGGTCTTTCTCAATCTTTTCTCAGCGTCTCTGCGTTCAGAGCTTTTCTTGTCTTTTTCCGTCCCCAAAAAGTGCACTATAATGCACTTTTCGGGTTTTCCGCCGCAAAAACTGCATTATAATGCATTTTTTGGCGTCTCCACCCGCCCCGTACTCTCAATCTGCTCCACATTGTTTTGCGCTCGCCACGGCATATGCTAACTTGCAATGGTCATGAACAAAAAGATTGCCGTGCTCCTCAGCGGGCGCGGATCGAATTTTGAGGCGCTGGCGGAAAGCGTTGCCGCGGGACAAATTCCGGGCGCGGAAATTGCAGTCGTCATTAGCAACCGCGAAGGCGCGCCGGGAATTTCGCGCGCCATCAAGCGTGGAATTCCCGCGAAAATAATTCCCAGCAAGGGGCTCGAGCGCGAAGCGTATGACCGTCAGGTTGCGGCGGTGCTGACAGAATACAAGGTAGATTTAATTTGTTTGGCGGGATACATGCGATTGCTTTCGCCATTTTTTGTGGCCGAATATCGCGGACGCATTTTGAATATTCATCCATCGCTGCTGCCGGCCTTTCCGGGCTTGGAAACGCAGCGTCAAGCTTTGGAATATGGCGTGAAATTTTCCGGATGCACCGTGCATTTTGTGGATGAAAATTTAGACGCCGGGCCTGTTATTCTTCAATCCGCTGTAGCAGTTCTGGATGATGACACGTCGGAAACTTTGGCCGCGCGAATTTTGAAAGAAGAGCACCGCATCTACACCGAAGCGGTGCGAATTGTGCTCGAAGGACGCTTCAAAATCGAAGGCCGTCGAGTGATTCTTTTGCCGGCCGCGAAAGCTGTTTCAGAAACGGGAACTAAAAAATGACAGTGCAGCCCGAAAATAAGAAGACCGTTTTTCCGCCGGTGGAAGAACAGCTTGCCTATTTGAAAAAAGGCGCCGCGGAAGTGATTCCTGAAGCGGATTTAAAGACCAAGCTGGAAAATTCGCTGAAGACGGGCATCCCTTTGCGCGCGTATTTAGGAGTGGATCCCACCGCGCCCGATATTCATTTGGGACACACGGTGGTGCTGCGCAAGCTGAAACATTTTCAGGATCTGGGCCACACGGCGATTTTTTTGATCGGCGATTTTTCGGCGATGATTGGCGATCCGACGGGACAATCGGAAACGCGTCCGCCGCTGACGCGCGAGCAGGTGAACGCGAACGCAAAAACTTATCTGGAGCAGGTTTTCAAACTTCTGGATCCCGAAAAAACGGAAGTGCGCTACAACAGCGAATGGCTCGACAAACTTTCCAGTTACGAAGTCGTGCGTTTGTGCGGACATTATCGATTAGCGCGCATGCTGGAGCGCGAGGATTTCCGTTCGCGGCTGGCGAACAATCATCCAATTTCCGTTCACGAACTTTTGTATCCATTGCTGACGGCCTACGATGCGGTTGCGTTGAAATCGGATGTGGAAATCGGCGC
>DATBYL010000120.1:0-7664 GCA_036513735.1 Candidatus Acidiferrales bacterium | reverse complement strand
TTCGCGCCATCTCAAAATCCGACGTAACCGCAACACTTCTTCCCGGCTGCTGCGCTCATCTCGGAATTCCGCACACCGCGCCGGCCCGCAAATTAATTGATGCCGGAGCAATCGTCGCGCTCGCCACTGATTACAACCCCGGCACAAGTCCAACAGTAAATATGTCGATGATCATGTCGCTGGCCTGCGCGCAAATGAAAATGTCCCCGGCCGAAGCAATCACAGCGACCACAATTAATGCAGCCTATTCACTTCGTCGAGCTTCTCGAATTGGATCATTAGAGGTTGGCAAGTTTGCGGATTTAGCTGTGTTCGATGTGGCCGATTACCGCGAAATCCCTTATTATTTTGGTGTAAACCTGTGCGTGCTCACGATGAAGCGCGGCAAAATAATTTATTCACGCGATATTATTGTGTAGGGCTAGATCGTCGCGCTATAAAAAGCACGGCCTGAAAATAAAACTTCCAGCAGGGGCGGATCGTCAGCAATGCAAAAAATAATCGAATGTGTGCCGAACTTTTCAGAGGGGCGTGACGTCTCTAAGATAGAGGCCATCATCTCCGCCATGCGTGAAGTCACCGGCGTTGCAATTCTTGACCGCGAATCCGACGCCGATCACAATCGCTGCGTCGTCACTCTCGCCGGTGAACCGGACGCAGTTGCTGAAGCAGCTCTGCGCGGAGTCGGCAAAGCGCAGGAATTAATTGATCTCACGCAGCACAGCGGCGCACATCCGCGCATCGGCGCAACCGATGTAGTTCCCTTCATTCCAATTCAAGGCGTCGAGCTGGAAGATTGCGTAGCCATCGCGCGTTTAGTAGGCCACGAAATTTGGGATCGCTTTCATATTCCAGTTTATTTTTACGAAGCCGCCGCGGAAAATCCCGAGCGGACAAATTTGGAAAATATTCGCAAAGGACAATTTGAAGGTCTTCGCGATGAAGTTCAGACCAACGCTCGCCGCGCTCCAGACATCGGCGAACGCGCGCTCCACGCCACAGCAGGCGCAACAGTTGTCGGCGCGCGAAAATTCCTGATCGCCTACAACGTAAATCTAAATACGTCCGACATTAAAATCGCCAATAAAATTGCGCGCGCCATCCGTTTTTCCACCGGCGGACTTCGCTACGTAAAATCAATGGGCGTTGATTTGAAATCCCGCGGACTCGCGCAAGTTTCCATCAACCTCACTGATTTTGAATTGACGCCGATGCATCGCGTTTACGAAATGGTGAAGCGCGAAGCCGAACGTTATGGTTGCCAAATTGTCGGCAGCGAAATTATTGGACTTGTCCCGAAAAAAGCCTTGGAAATGGCCGCGGATTATTTTTTGCAGCTCGAAGATTTCCGTCCCGAATTAGTTTTTGAAAATCGTCTGCAAGCAGCGCTCTCCGGCGCGCCAATGGAATCGCACGGCTCCGGAAAATTTGCGGCGATGGTCACTCCACTTCTTGACGCTGTTGCCGCGCCCACTCCAACTCCGGGCGGTGGATCTGTTTCCGCGCTCGCTGCAGCGCTCGCTGCAGCGCTGGGACAAATGGTGGCGGGCCTCGCGCGAAAAAAGAAATCGCACGAACATTTTGTCGATGGACTAACCGCCGCTGTTCAAGAATTAGACAAAGCGTCACGAATGTTGGCTGCAGCAATGGATCGCGACGCGGACGCGTACGATCAAGTTTTAGCGGCGTTCAAACTTCCCAAGGAAACTGAGGAAGACCAGAACACGCGTACAGTTGCAATTGAAGCGGCTTTGCGAGTTGCCGCGGAAGTTCCAATGGAAGTTGCGGAAGCGGCAATGTTTTTGTACGAATTGCTTGGGCAACTCGAAGCCATCACTCCAGCGTCTATGAAATCAGACCTTCGAGTTGGCCGAATGATGGCCGCAGCGGCGGCGCATGGCGCGCTTGCGAATGTTGAAATTAATTTGGAATCGCTAACCGATCCGGATTTTGTTTCAACGATGCGCGCAAGATGGGAAGTCGTCCAATCCAGCCTGGTTCCCCGGCCAACCCCGGCTGCCGCGGGATAAAATTTTTCTAACAATAAATTGAAAATAGTTTCGCAATAAGAAATTTCTGAGGGGGAACAAAATGAACGCAGCACATTTCCGGATCACCGGATTATTTCTCGCACTCGTACTCACACTTTCTTTTTTCGCTCCAGCATCCCATGCCGGGTCCCTCAGTTCTGACGTAATTGGACTATTTCCCGCATCAGTTGGAGAGTTCGCTTATGCCGATTTGCGGCAAGCGCGCGCGTTTCCGTGGTTTGCATCACTGAAGGAGCAAATGTTGCCCGCGAAGTTCCGGCAGTTTGAGCAGTTCCTCGCGTCAGCGGGAATGGATCCGAACACGCAAGTGGAAGAAATGGCTTGGGCATTAGTTGCGACATCAACGGGAACAACTTTGGGCGTTTCGTCTGTGCCAACTGGAGAACAGATTATCGGCGTTGCGATGGGACAATTCCAACCTGCTGCGATGGACGCTTACTTCAAGTCCAAGAAGACGCCGAGCACAACTGTTCGCGGTTACACAATGTATGCGTTTGGCGCAACTGCTGGCGCTGATGATTTGGTGTTCCTATTTCTGGATGCAAACACAGCGGCGTTTGGTCAGCGCACACAGATTGAGAAGATGTTGGAAGTGCGATTCGGCGCGCAACCAAGCGTGATGACGAACAACACGATTTATCCGCTGATCAATCAAGCGAATGGACATGGAATTGTTTGGGCGGTGTTGAATCCGTCTTATGCGCGGCTTGCGCTTGGACAACTTGTTCCGAACGCAGCGCAACTTGGACAAGCTGCTCCGCTGCTCTCAAAGATTCAGTCGTTGCTGATTACGATTCAATCCGGAAATGGAATTCAGGCGGATTTCCAGGCGAATTGCGCAACAGCTGATGACGCAAACACTTTGAATGGCTTGCTGCAAATCGGATTGATGGCCGGAAAATATCAGGCGACAGCGCAAAAGAATGATTCGCTGAGCCAAATGTTGGATAGCGCGAAAATAGTTCCGAGCGGAGCTCGTTTGAATGTTGATCTTACGCTTTCAAACGATCAAATCACTTCGCTGATTGCGAGCAAGACTTTCGCGCTGCAGAATTAGTTTGGGAAATGCTTCTCGCGGATGATTAACGTTTTGCGGTTTGCGTGGAAATATTTTTGACCAATAAAATCCGAACTGAATCGCCGTGAACTTCGCGATTTATTTTGTCGATGCGCCCATTCAGCGCGCGCTGAATTTTTTCCGGACGATCGGATTTCGCCGCGCTTCCTTCGAGCGTCAACGCTACTTCGACAGATCCGCCTGCACAAGCCAACGTCATTTTGATTGACGCGTCATTTTCGGGGAGCTGATCGAATGCGACGTGGCACGCGTCTTCAATGGCGGCAACTAAATTTGCGCGGGCGGATTCGTCCATTCCGGCAACTTCGGCGACGTAATTTACGGCGCCGGAAACGCCCGCGAGCAAACGCGGATCGCTGGAGAGCGTCATTTCAATTTTGCCGTTGTCAGTTGGCTGCATCTCTCACCACGCTAATTTCGCACGCCATCCGGCAATCGGGACAATAATAAAGTCCGTCAACGCACATTCGGATGCCTTCCTGCCCTTTGCAATAAACGCAGTAGCGGTCGCATTTGCAATCGCGCTCCTCTAGATTACACGAAGCGCAAACCACTCGATGGTCCACGACTGCCTCCGTATTCACTTTAATATGGGTGGTGGGGTGCGGACAAGTCGAGAAACAGTTGAAAGTTCATAGTCGAGAGTCGAGAGTTTTTGAGGGGCCGGTAGGCGGGAAAAGTAACGAACATGCATTATAATGCATGTTGGAGGCGGATTTTGGTGAAAAGTGCATTATAATGCACTTTTTGGGGATGGAAAAAGACGGAAAAGCATCGGAAAAGTGCCTCAACGCAGAGACGCGGAGGGCGCAGAGAAGAGATAAATGCGAAAGCAGGTCCCTCGCAGCTCGGGATGACACCGTTCGCGGATGGGAGGGCGGCGTTGAAAAATTAGTGGACTGGGATGTCGATGAAGTGGTAGAGTGTTTGTGGAGAAGAAGTGTCTACCCGCGAGAAGTTGGCGCGGGTTTTTTGTTTTTAGGGATGTTTGCTGGGAGATTGATTTGGAGTGGGTGTTTTGTTTTTAGTTGTTGGATGATTTTGTTTTGAAGTGCGTTTGATGTTTTTGTCCTGAACGATCCCCGTACAAAACCAAATCGTGTGGCGATCATCGCGTACCGACAAAAGACGTCGGGGCGTTGACGGCGCGCGTACAAAACCAAAACCCAGATGGCAACCTGAAGGTTGCCGCTACATAACCCACTACAAAATCGAAAGCCTCGAACTAAGTCCTTTGTTTGCATAACGATCACCCACAGATCGCTGTAAGTCCTTTAGTTGCATATACATTGCAAATTAGGGGGTGGGTGGAGGTACGACTATTTTCAAAAATCAACTATTAGGAGGAAAGACCCATGTCAGATAAGACGAAAGAAACCAAGCAGTTACGAGCACAGGTGCCGGATGCGGATCGATGTCAGTTCACTTCTACTCATGGAAGGCGATGCACGAACGTGCATCTTGGGAGTGCGACTGGGTACTGCATTTTGCACGAAGGAAGGACGGAGAAACTGGACGAGGCCGAACAGCAGGCGATCGCGGCGCGTCTTTTGGCGGGGGATGCGTTGCTGCGGACGGCGGATGATGTGAACCGGTTTACTTCGCAACTGTTGACGCTGGTGGCGGAGAAGAAGGTTTCTCGTCAGGACGGAAGTTTGATGGCGTACATCGCGAGCGTGCTGTTGCAGACGATTGCGCCGGTGAGGAAGAAGCCGAAGGTTGAACGAGTGGAGGAGTTAGTTGAGAGTGCTGCGGAACCTATTCCTGCTACCAGGGAGGAGTTTGATCGGAAAGTTGCGGAGAGGTTCGCGCAGGGGAGGCCGCAGTTTCCTCGGCACAATGCGGGGGTGCTTGGGGAGCAGGCGGGGACGCTGGGGAGGAATCATAATCCGTATTCGCATCCGGGGAAGGTGAGGTAGGAGAGCAGGAGCTATTGAGAGGAGCATGAGAAAGAGTCAGATGAAAAATGAGAAGGACAAATCATCGAGTCAGGTACGGAGGTCCCCACGTTCGCCCTCCCGTCCCAAAAGATTGGGACGGGAGGGACGAACATGGGACACTCTCGCTCAAATTCAAAATCCAATTCAGAATCAAGTTCAACTTCGGAGCGGAAGCGCGGCCACTCGCCGCATCCTTGTCACTTGATCTTCGGTAGGGGTATCGCAGCACCCCCAGTGACGCGACGAAACTCGACCATACCGTTGGGCTGGCAAATCAAATCCCAGACGTCGCCCGAACGCTGATCGAGAAGAAAGGTATGTGAGTGCTTCTCGCCTCGCGGACCAATGTGTTCGGGGTCCGGGATGACCGCAAAATGATTAATGTCCATGGCAGGCTGCTCGATATGTTCGAGTGCGCCGCTGCCATTGCGGTCCAAGAATAAGCGAAAATTGATTGCGCCGAACGCTGCGAGTGAAAGCATTCCGATCGCAAACGTGCCGAGTGCCGCTTGCTCCATCCTCAGTACGCCGATTTTCGTCCCCGCTCCAAATGCCTTTATGAATGGCTTGATCGTGCTAACGTCGAGATCGGGGGCATCGAGGTTGTTCACCAGCATCGCCATACACACCACGGCGCATAGAATCGAAACTGCCAGCCCGAGCCACGCCGCGGGAAGGAACCAAGCGCAAGTGGACTTGGCTCCGGAGGCGCCGACGACATCTTTCAAGAAGCTCACCGTCAACGCCAAGGTCCCGCTCGCTATCGTTATTATCTGCTTGAGGTGCTCCTGAATGATCTCGTGCGCTTTGATTCGGGCGTCGAAGAGTTGCTGCGTGATAAATCCGTGCTCGCCTGCATCCGGCGCGCCGTCCTTTCCGTATGCCAGTCCGCTAGAACCAGCAGGAGGCATTCCACCGGGAGATTGCCCCATCAGCTCCGCACTTTATAGGTATTGGCTCTCGAGGACGTTACTGGCTCCTTTTTTTCGCGAGGCAGTTGCATTGTCACCCCCCACGGGAACGCATTCTCCGAAGAATTCGCGTGGGTTACAAGGTGAAGCACTCTATTTATCGTGAGCGGAGCATCCTTGTAATCCGCTTGATGTCTCATTAAAACTAACGGCAAGAGCTTCTTTGCCCCGTCCGTCACTTGATCCTCCTCGTGAAACGTGCCTTCGTCTAACTGCGCTTGCATTAAGAAGGCTATTCCACGCCGAGCTGTTGGCGTAACCTCAATGCCGTGAAGGCCGAAACCCTTAACTACGTTCTTCGTTACCCATTCTTCGAATCGCGGATCGATTTTCACTGTGGACATTTTCTCCCCCTTCCGAAAGCGACTTCCTGCCTGCCAAACGCCCGCGAATCTATAATACTATGTAGGTAGATGTCCAGTAGCTAATCGCGGCTGCTCACTGCAATAGAAGGCCAGTACTTTGTCGCCGATTTGGCAACGGCTTCAGGTGCGCCACCCTTCCCTACAGCGCTAGTCGGTTGGTGTCGTAACTACTAAGCGCACTGCGTACGCCAAGTAGTACCCCAACCGCTTGCTAGATAGCTAAAGTTTAGATTGACGGAGCTTTATACGTCGCCGGAGCGAATCACATGAAATGCCTAGTTTGTGGAAATGAAAGTGGGTTTTGGGGAAAGCTCACGACTCATTCCAATGAGCGAGTTTGTAAAGAATGTCGGGAGAAGGCAAAAAATCAAATGCAGGTTGTGTTGCGATCCGTGAGCGCCGAACAGTCGTTCAAGTTGCAGTATGCTCAGGGTTGGGTAGTGAGGTTTGATGAGACGGCGAAAAAATATGAGGTGCCTGAGTCGGAAGCGGCTCCTCTTAAATTCTCGCTGTTAAACGAGATGTTTATGCTGGTAGAGCGCGGGGATGCTATGGCTGAGACCGACCTCAAGTTTCTGGCCGATCTTACTCGAAGGTATACAGTCCGTCAGACGGCTTCGCCGGAACTCCTAGACACAATTCTTAGGGTTGGGATGAGAGAAGTTATCCAGTCGTGGGAGCAGGGAGAGGTTCCGCAAAAAGAATGCAGTGGACTACTTCTACAGAAGGGTGAAGTTTGTCACTGGGAAGAGGGAGCGGCGCTGCGTATTCAGCGAGCGAAGCGCGAGTATGTTGGGGCATTCAGCTCGGTGAGTGTACCTGTACCGCTGATTCGAGGTGCACGGTTCCGAGTCGGAGGGTTCAAGGGACATCCTATTGACAGTACGATTTTGGAAAATGGCGGAGCGGGACTTCTTCACATTACTAGCCAGCGGATCTGCTTTACGGGACCGCAAAATTCCGTGGCAATTCCTTATAAGAAAATAATTAGTGTGGGCGGCTTTGACGGAGGATTTATCGTTCAGACCGCTAACGAGAAGAAGCCGGGAATATTTATCGTTCGTCAGCCCGAGCTGACCACCCAGATGGTCAGCTTGGCAACTCATCCGCCCGAAGAGGAGATCGCGCCCAGCGGTGGGCGAGAGAAGTTGTCGCCAACTTCGTAAGATCGGTTCCGTGCGCGTCGGCTGCCCTAGAACATGACCCACCCGCAATAGCCTAGACTTCAACTCTTTCTGATCGCCGTCGCGATTTTATCC
>DATBYL010000119.1:0-4152 GCA_036513735.1 Candidatus Acidiferrales bacterium | reverse complement strand
TCGCGCGAAGGAATTCTGAAAGGGATGTACCGTTTCAAGAAATCAGAAAATAAAAAGTCGAAATTGCGCGCGCAACTCTTTGGAAGTGGCGCTATTTTGTGGGAAGCGCTGCACGCGCAGGAAATGTTGGAAAAGAAATATGGTGTGGCCGCCGATGTTTGGAGTGTGACGAGTTACAAGCAGCTTCTGAATGACGGGATAGATACCGAGCGCTGGAACATGCTGCATCCCGATGAAAAGCCGCGCGTACCTTACGTCACTCAGTGTCTCGCCGACGCTCCGGGCGTGCTGGTTGCGGCCTCCGATTATCTGAAGGCGCTGCCGAACTCCGTTAGCAAGTGGATGCCGCGCCATCTTTGCGCGCTCGGCACCGATGGATTCGGACGCAGCGAAAGCCGAGCGTCCTTGCGCGACTTTTTTGAAGTTGACGCGCGCTTCATCGTGTATGCAACGCTCACCGAATTGCAGCGTGAAGGAAAGATTCAAGCGTTGGTCGTGCAAAAGGCCGCGAAAGACCTTGGCATTAACGTTGAAAAAGCGAACCCGCGAATTTCGTAGACTGGTTTTCTAAATCCGCCCGAAGTCGGCTGGATTTGGAAAACCGCAGCACCTCACCCTGGGCGCAGAAGCGACTTCTCGCCGCTCCTCGCTTACAAAATCCTTACGACCTCCTCACGACTTTTTTACCATCCTCATTTTAAACTCGTTGTACTTGGCTCCTTTTGAGAAGTCCGAACTTTAGCGTTAGTCAACGCAGTTCGGGCTTGAAAGCCGTGAGCGGCGATGTGGATTTTTCTAATCCTCGTAATGTTCGGACTGCTATTCATGTTGTACGCCCTCGTTCAGTTCACTCTTGAATCCAAACGCAAACTGGGCCCTCGCAATCGCGGTTCCTTCTCCAAGACCGGGGATCCACTCGCGCGCCGGGACTAACCGGCACTGTACAAAATGTGACACGACACACTTACGAAATCCTTACATCTTCTTAACTCCTTCCTAATTGGCAAAAAGATAGCCTGTCGACCGACATTGCGCCTCGCATTGGCGCGTCGGAGATCGACATTTGGAATTCACGAAAGGGATTACTCCCATGACGAAGTTTCTCGCAGGTCGCAGCTCGCGGTTAATGGTCACTTTTCTTGCGCTGATGATTTTGCAGAGCGCTTGCTTTGCGCAAAACGGCGCTGGCACGAGTGCGTCTGTTCCAGCGCAGCCCGCAACAACTGGAAATCAGCCAACGGCGACGCCAGTGCCGGCGGACGTGTTGAAAGAATTAGAAGCAATGAAGGCACGGATTGCTGAACTTGAAGCGCAAGTGAAAACCATGAAGGGTCAGGATACCGCCAGCGCGCCGTCAGGCGTGACGGTTTCCGCGGGTGCGTCAACAACCGGCGCGCCAAACGCCGGATCAAATACCGCAGCAGCGCCGGTTGGCGTCGCAGCGACATCTGCGAATGTGGCGGCTGCGAATCCGTCGGAGTCCTCGAGTACCTCCGCCGCGCTGCAAACTCCCGCGGACCCGAAGGCCGGGCTTCCGCCAACTGTCGCTGCGGGCCCGGTAGCTCCATTCTCTGACTATGATTGGACATGGCTAAACGGCAATCCCCGCACGAAAGACATATTTTGGGACACCAAATTTTTTACGCCCGAGATCCGGGCCGACGTCAACTACGTCTACGATTTCAATAATCCGACCGACCATTCCATGGGCGGATCGAGCGAACTTTTCCGGACGAACGAAGTCCAACTCGAGCAACTTGGCATCGGCGGCGACTTTCACTATGACAACGTTCGCGCCAGGTTCATGACGCAGTTCGGGATGTATTCGGTGACGACGCCTCGAAACGATGCCAGTCCCGGAAACGGTCAATGGGATCTTGCCGATGCGTATCGCTACATATCGGAAGCATACGGCGGATATCACTTCAACGTGCTGCAGGGCGTTAACGTCGACGCCGGGATCTTCATGTCCTACATCGGTCTTTTCAGCTACTACAATTTCGACAATTGGGCCTACCAACCGTCGTACGTTTCATCGAACACTCCATGGTTTTTTAATGGCGTGCGCGTGCAGATCTTTCCCACGAAACATTTGAAGATCGAGCCGTGGTTCATCAACGGCTGGCAATCCTACGGTTCGGCCAATCACACGCCGGGTATCGGAGGTCAGATCAAATGGACTCCGAAGAGCTGGCTGAATATTATTTCCAACAATTATGGCGTGGGCGAAGATGATCTGTTCGTGCCCGGACGCAGGCGCATCCACTCGGATAACAGCGTCGAGGTCAAGTATTACGACAATCCGGGATTTGGGCTGGATAAGATGGCGTTTTCATTGACTGGTGATATCGGTTGCGAATACGGCGCCGGAGTCAGTTGCATGGGAGATCGTAAGGGTGGCCCGAAGCAAAGCTTCATCGGCTACATGTTCTACAACCGATTCTGGTTCCACCGAGATTTGTTCGGGTTAACGGTTGGCGGCGGCCAGATCAACAATCCGGGGCGCTATCTGGTGCTACTGCCGCCGATCAACGGAGAAAGCGCCATTTCGGCCGCCACGAATTCTCCCTACTTCACGGAGAATCCCGGAAATCCGTTTAAGGCTTGGGACTCTTCAGTAACATTCGATTATATGCCCAAGCAGTACATCACGTTCCGCTGGGAGTACGATTATCGCCACGCGAATGTGCCGTACTGGACCGGCCCCGGCGGAATCACGCCACCCGGGGGAAATAACGGCTCGCCGCAATTCTTCACCTGTGCGAACGGTACTACTTCCGGACAAGCCAGCCTTTTGCCCGCGGAAGCTGCTTGCGGTGGCGGCCTGAGCAGCGTGTGGTTCCCGGATCTACGCAAGAATGAGCAATTCATTGATATGTCGATCATGGTCAAGTTCTAAATCGGCGGAAGGGTCGGCCCGTCACAGGGCCGACCCTCCTTACGCGCAGTGATCGGTGAGATCTACAGGAGATGAGTTGTGCTGGACGCGATTTTTATTATCGCAACGGTCGTGTTTGTGGTGGCGGCGGTCCTTTACGTTCGCGCGTGCGAACGTTTGAGGTAGGAGTGACTCGATGAGTTTTGGAAATTTGGCGTTGCTGATTATTTGCGGACTTCTCTTCGGGTATTTGATGTACGCGCTCCTGAAAGCGGAGAAATTCTGATGACGGCGAACGGTTGGCTGCAAATTTTATTTTTCATTGTGGTGATTCTTCTCATCACAAAACCCATGGGCGTTTTCATCACGCGAGTCTTCGCGCGCGAGAAAACTTTTCTGGATCCGGTCCTGCGGCCGATAGAGAAAGTTGTCTATCGATTGACCGGTGTCGACGAGCAACACGAAATGCGTTGGACGGAATACGCCGTATCCATGCTGCTCTTCAGCGGCGTGTCGATGGCCCTGCTTTATTTCATTGAGCGCACGCAGCACTGGTTGCCCTGGAATCCGCAGAAATTTCCAAACGTGCCTCCCACGCTGGCGTTTGGCACCGCGGCCTCATTCACCACCAACACAAATTGGCAGGCCTATAGCGGCGAATCCACCATGTCGTACCTGACGCAGATGGCCGGGCTGGCCTATCACAATTTCACCTCGGCAGCGGTGGGAATTGTTCTGGCGATCGCGGTGATCCGCGGAATCGCGCGCAAAGAAACCGACAAGCTCGGAAATTTCTGGGTAGATACGACGCGCTGCCTGCTCTGGGTGTTGCTGCCAATCTGTTTAGTAGGCTCGCTGATCTTTGTTTCTCAAGGTGTGGTCCAGAACCTGAAGCCCTACACCACCGAGCAACTTGTTGAAACGCAAACCGTGCAAGTCACCGGCGCGGATGGCAAGCCGACTTCGCAACGTGTCACCGAGCAAGTGATTGCGCAAGGCCCTGTCGCGTCACAGGAAGTAATTAAGCAAGTTGGCACAAACGGCGGCGGATTTTTCGGCGCGAATAGCGCGCATCCATTTGAAAATCCAACACCATTCGCAAATTTATTTCAGATGCTTCTGATTTTCGCGATTCCCAGCGGACTTACTTACACGCTTGGACGCATGACCGGATCGCAGCGCCACGGTTGGGCCGTATGGGCCGCGATGGCCGTCCTATTTTTTGCCGGAGTTACCGCCGCGTATTGGGCCGAGGCTCGCGGAAATCCGATGTT
>DATBYL010000118.1:0-8319 GCA_036513735.1 Candidatus Acidiferrales bacterium | reverse complement strand
GAAACGGCGGAGGAAGTGACTGCGCGTGGCGGGCGCGGGATTTCTGTTGCGGCGGATTTCACGCGCGAGGCGGATGTAGCGGCGCTTTTTGAACGCGTGGAAAGCGAAGCAGGGCGGTTGGATATTTTGGCGAACGCTGTGTTTGGATGGAGCGCGGAATCATTCGAGGAGTTTTTGCATCCGGAACGCAAACGGAAAATGTTTTGGGAGCAGAGCAGCACGAGTTGGAAGGAATCGGTGGAGGGCGGACCTTACGCGCATTTGTTGGGCGCGGTGCATGGGGCGCGTTTGATGGCGAAGCGCGGAGGTGGGTTGATCGTTTCGATTACGGAACCGATCATTGGATTTGGTCCGAAGACGCTGGACTGGGCGCTGATTGGATTGGGGCATCGCGGAATTAATGAAATGGCTTATGCGATGAAATCGGATCTGGCGAAAATTGGCGTGACCATTGTGGCGCTGGGGCCGGGATTTATGCGCACCGAGCGCGTTCTGATGCACATGAGCGGGACGAGCGAAAAACACAAGAAGACGATGGGTTTTCATTTGAGCGAGACGCCGGAATATACAGGACGCGCGATTGCGATGATGAACGCGGACAAAAAGGTTGCGCGACATAGTGGGAAACTTATCTACGTGGGAGATCTGGCGAAGACTTATAAGTTTAAGGATGCGGACGGAAAGTTTGTGGAGAATTTTTACAACAAATTGAAATTGCTTTAGTGGCGGCGAACGATCATCCAGGCGTTGGGGCGGCCGCGCTCGGGGCCGTCTGACGGAGAATTTACAATTTCTAATTTTGATGTGCCGGGCGAATTTTTTTGTGGAACGGTTACGGCCATTTCTGTGGAGCCGCCGCCATCGGTGTTCATTGCTTCCGTGCAGCCGAGTGAAACCATAAAGTCCGCGAGTTCTTCGAGAGTCATGCCGACGCTGAGTTTTGGCTGGCGTCCGTCAACCACTACAAACATATAATTTTGTTCGTTGTAGCAGACGGCAGTGCGCGGATGGCGCTGCTTGATATAGTCGGTCAGCTCGCCCTGAATCGCAGTGTGGCCGGCGGTAACGAGAATTGGAAGGCCGGCGATGGCGTCACTGATGTCCGCTTGTTTTTCCATGCGCACCAACATGCGAACGGTAACTTTCATTCCCACTTCTAATTTTCGGAATTTACTTTGCGAATCTTTTGTGTCGGAAGGTTCGGCTAACAGTATTGCGTTCTCGGGAATAATTTGTTCGGTGGCGGGCTCGCGAATTTCGCTGATGATGCCGACGATTTTGGTTTGCGCGTCGGGCGGTAGCGGACGATCGAGTTTAGTGATGACGATCGCGCCGAATGGTTGCGCTGCGGTGACGGAGGTGCGAAACGCGCGCGAATACATTCTGAGGTCGCGCGATTTTGCGTAGCCGAGCGGCTTATTAAATGTAGCGATGGGCCAGTGATTTTTTCCCACTTGCGCTTGCATGTGAATATCGGGCACGCCGATGGAAGGGCGGCCGGAAACAAAAATTGACATGACCGGGCGAGAATCTCCTCCGGCGGTTTGAATTTTTCCGGCGGTGATGGCGAGGCCGATGGGGACGCCGAAGTAGGGCTGCTCCATGTCGAAGTCACCATTGATCATGGCGAGCACGTCGGTACCGTTCAGAATTGCGCGGCTGGCAAGTTCGGTGAGCGGGACGCGGGAAAATTGTCCAGTGGCGTCGGTGCCCATCGCGGAATGGACAAGTAGATCGCGGCGATGTCGCGCGAGTTGTAAAACGTGAATGGACCACGGGCCGCCGATGGGAGCTTCGCGGCAATAGTGCGTCCAGAGAAGGCCATCGGTGATTTTCGTTTCGTCTTTTGTGTTACCGGAGCAGGTCGCGCCGTTGCGCGAAGTTGCGGATTCCTGCGGAAGATTTTGTGGTTGATTCTGCGCGTGGCCCGCGGGAATTGCGAACGCGAGGACGAGCGCAGCTGCGATCGCGAAGGCGCCGAAATATTCCTTGAGCGAATTATTATTCGGCGCTCGCAATTATTTCGCCGTCGTTGTTGGTGTCGCTGCGGCAGGCTTTGGCGCGCCGCGAACTACACGAACGCCGGTGTATGCGAGCGATGCGGGTTTGTACGCGGACTTCGCGTCGGACGCGCGGTCGGCACTGCCGCCCAATGTTTTGCCGGAGCCGTCGGAGGCGATGGCCCATTCGGCGACGTTGCCGCCGAGATCGTAGATCAGCTCGTCATCTTTTTCACCTTGCGCTTTGAAGCTGCCGACTTGTTTGAGAAGCGGCGCGTCGCCGGAAAGCTCGGCGATTTGTTTTATTAAACGCTGCGCGTCGTCGGGATTTGGAGAATAGCCGGCCCAATAATCGAGAGTGTTTTCGCCGGTGCGTCCGTTGTAAAGCGAAGTGACTTCGGACTCATTGGGAATGCGCCAGGTTTCACCGGTGGTTGAGGAAAGCCATGCGGCGTAAGCTTTCGCTTTTTCAAATGTGATTCCATTGGCGGGGAAATTTTCTGTGCCGGGGTCAAATTTATAACTCGGATCGAAATTCGCGTATTGCGCGCGCGTAACTTCAAAGCGTCCGATTTCCACATTGCCGCGATGCACAACTTCGGGAACGAGAATCGTGCGATTATTCGCGGCTTTTACCGCATTGCCATAGTTGGTTCCGGCGCGAGCGACATTTTTTCTGCGCAGCGCTTCGCCGAGTGGGGAATCGGCTTTGAATGCTTCGTTAATTGGTTCCGACGTTTTGAAAAGATATGTGTCCATCCAGGCCATTTCTTCATTCACTTTGCGAAGTTGATGAGAGAGTTTTGTGGGGCCGTGAGCTTCGCCGGGAAATAAAATAAACCGCACGGGAGTTTTGCCAATGGTGTAGAGCGTGCGGTAGTGAGTCCAACCCTGCTCGGTGGGAACCTGCCGATCATTCGTGCCGAAGAAAATCAAAGTGGGCGTGCGAACTTTATCCATTTGAAAAACGGGCGATTTGCGAATGTAGAGTTCGGGATCTTCGAGCGGCGATTTTCCGAAGTAATAGGAATCGAATGACTCGCCGAAGTCCACGTTGGCCCAGTCGCTGATCCATTCGACGTCGCCTGCGCCCGTCATCGCGGCTTTGTAACGCGCGGGATTTGTGACGGTCAGTTGGATGGAAAGAATCGCGCCATTCGACCAGCCGGCGGTGCCGATGTGATCGGCGTCAACTTTTCCTTGGGCGATAAGAGCATCAACACCTTTTTCAATGTCGGGAATTTCCAGATCGTAATAATGCCCGCAGCAAATTGATTCGACGAATTTCAGTCCGTGATTGCTGCTGCCGTGATAATTGATTTTCAGAACGAACGCGCCGCGTTCGTTGTAGAGCGCGGTGGGATACGCCCAAGATTGTGACCAGGAATCGGTGTCCGTGCCGGCGGGGCCGCCGTGAATTCCCAGAACGAGCGGATAGCGTTTGCCTTCCTGATAGTGGAGCGGATAAAAAAGAATTCCGTCCACGTCGTCGTCATTCGCGCCCTTCCAGTGAATCACTTCTGATTTCGCAATTTCTTTTTTTGCGAAAGACGGATTCAGAGTTGTGATTTGTTGGGGGTCGTTGATGCGCGTGCCGTCAAGCGTGGCGCTGAACCACTGCGTGGGAATGCTGGCGGTGGAATAACTATAGATGGTACGCGGAGTTTCCTCGCTGATGGTGAGGCCGCCGAGATTTCCTACATGCGGGCCTTCGATCATGGTGCGCGTCCATTTTCGCGATGTGCCGCTGCCGGATATTGTGTACCGCGCCGGCAAATTGCGCGGGCCTGCGGCCAACATGGCAATGAAACCGTCGCTGGTCACATCAAATCCGCCGGCCAGTCCATTTTCCCAGTCGAGATTTATTTTTTGCGTTTGGCCGGAGGCGAGATCGTAGAAATACATTTGCTCGATGGAGGCGGTGAAAAATTTCATGTCGTTAGAAAAAGGAGCGGAGGCGTAGAAGCCGGAGCCATCGCGGGCCCAGTCCACATTATTGGGAAACACTCTGCCGCTGGTGAAAATTTGTTTGCTTTCGCCCGTATTCAAATTCCATAGGAAAGTTTGCGGCGCAACTTTTTGGTCCCAGGCGTAGCTGAGTTCGCGGCTGTGAACGGTGACGGCGTGAGAAAGATCACGCGTGACGGACCAGGCCTGAATGCGGTCTTCATTATTTGTAAGGCGCGTGACCTTTTCATCTTTCACGGAAAATTTAAAGAGGCGGACGGGAGCGGCGTGCAGCTCGTCATCCACCACGTTGGAATCATCTTTACGCTGCTCGGTATCTTTCTCGAAGAGCGTGGCGTCTTCCTGCGCGGTGAAAAATATTGTGTCGTCGTTCAGCCACTCGAAGCGTTGTACGCCACGCTCGAAAGTTGTGACGGGCCAAGGCTCGCCGCCATAGGGATTCATAAGCCAAAGTTGAGAACGCGAAACTCCGGGCTTTGTTTCCGGCAGAGGCTTGGTGCTGAGGAATGCGATTAGATCGCCTTTAGGAGACCATCGCGGGCCGGTGTTGTTATCGGTGCCGCGCGTGAGCTGAATTTCTTTTTTGCCGATGAGGCTGGTGAGATAGAGATTGGACGTGCGGCCATCTTTTTCTTTGTTGGAAATACTTTTTGACCACACGGCATATTTTCCGTCTGGCGAAATGCGGAATCCGGCGGCGGATTCGGCGTTGATCATGTCTTCGGGCGACCACGGCATGGCGGGTTTTTCCGCGGCCTTCGATTGCGACGATTGTGCGTGCGATTTCGCGGGAAGCGCGAGTGAGGCGGCGAATCCTAGAATTCCGGCGAATGCAGCGGCGGTCAAAAATTTCACTATTTTTATTTTATCGCGCATCGAAGCTCTCTCCCTGTTCGACAGAAAATATTTACGCCAACTCATTTCAATTCGATGGAAGGCGGACAGCATAGTCCAGAAGCGGCCCGGAGGGAAATCATTCGCGGTAAATTTTTGCGAACGCGAGAGGATTGTGCCATCTGAACGCCGAGCCTGTGCAATTTTATACTTTGCGGCAGTTTATTCATGGATATTTGCTAGAATAGCGCCACCCCTCGGGTTGGGCATGTCATTCACCACGCATGAAGAGTTGAAAAGTTACAGGCCGTGGGCCCGATTGTTGCGGAAGCATCCGGCGATTTGGCGCGAAATCCGGCGCGGCGCTGCGAAAAGCGATAAAAAATTAATGATACCTCGGGGCGAGCCGGTGCGGCTTACGGTTCTGCAACCAGCGAATGGAGTTTGATGATGGATTTCAGACAGACGGGCAAGGCCGCGATTTTGACTGCGGAAACTTTCCGGTTTTTCAGCGAGCTGACGACGAACAATAGCAAATCGTGGATGGACATGAATCGCGACCGCTATCAGCAGCATGTGGTGGGGCCGCTGCGCGATTTACTGGAAGCGCTGACGCCGGAAGTTTTGAAACTGGACGGCGGATTTGTGGTGACCGGACACACGGGACTGAATTTTTCGCGGATCAATCGCGACATTCGTTTCGCGAAGGACAAGACGCCCTACAATCCGCGCATGTATGTCTTATTCCCGGACGCGCCGAGCGGGGAAGGGGCGGAGCTGTACGTTGGAATTACGGAGAATCAGGTTACGACGGGATTCCGGATTTATGCCGACTCAAAAGCGAAGACGCCGCCGTTGACAACGATTGGAGCGAAGCGCGCGCTGGAAAATTTGCCGTGGATCGTAAAACAGAAAAAACGGCTCAGTCCGAAATATGAAAGTTATTGGTACTCGTCGGAAAAAGGCGTGTGGACGAAACACGACGGCTGGCCGGTGAAGGCCGCTGACTGGAAAAAATTGCGCGCGTGGATCGTGCGGCGAAAGATGACGAAGGCCGCCGCGATGCGTCCCGGATTTATTGCGGATGTTGGGCGCGCGTTTCGCGACGTGGCGCCGCTGTGCGCGTTCGCCTCTTCTGTGAATTGGAAACCGTAACATCACAGTAATATCCGGCGTGATATATGGGCCCTGCGCGCGAGAATTAGCACGAGAATTTATTTCGTGAGGGTGCAGCAATGCGCAAATCGAAACCGAAGAAACTTTCGTGGTTTACCGCGCGGTGCCACTTCAAAAGCGAAATCGAAGGCGGGCGCAAAGACGGCACGCATTTGTGGCAAGAAGCTTTTTTCCTGGTGCACGCATTGAGCAAGAAGGATGCGGAGCAGAAGGTCAGGCAACTGGCGCGAGGCAAAAAACACACTTACAAGAATTTTGCCGGAGACATTATTGTCTGGAAGTTCGCGGGAGTGATTGATGTTTGCGCGCTTGAGGCGCACAGCTTTGGCGACGGCACCGAAGTCTATTCCAGATTTTTCAGCCGCGAAAGAACGCTGGATACGTCGGTGAGAAATAAGTAGTAGAAGGTGCACGTGCCGTGCGACGAGTTCCGACCTGTGATAGTAGTTCCGTCCGAAAGAATTTCATTCTGCATGAAACTCTGCTGGTAATCTCCGCGTCTCAGAGTATGATTCCGACGCAAATTCAGAAAAGTGTTTCAAACGCAACGGATGTTGTTGTGTCATCGAGAGGAGAACGCAAGCGATGAAAGCAACGCGCAGTATGGCCGCAGGCGCAATTATTTTGTTGGCTGCGGGAATTGCATCGGCGCAGGGACGCGGAAATTTTCCGCCGGGCGGTGGCGCAGCACAACAACCGGCGGCGAACGCGCAGACTCAGCAAGCTGCGCGTGGGCCGGCGCCAGCTGAGAAGACAGTCGTGACGCATCACACCGCGAACATTGGCGGCCAGGCGATCGCGTATACCGCGACCGCCGGAACGATTGTTATTAATGATGACAGCGGCACGCCGAAAGCTTCGATGTTTTACGTCGCGTATACGAGAGACAATGCCGGCGACATCTCGAAGCGGCCGATTGCATTTTCATATAACGGCGGCCCGGGATCGGCATCAGCGTTTGTGCACATGGGATTTGGCCCAAAGCGTCCGGTGGTGAGCGCCGATGGCCACGGAATGCCCGCGCCTTACGCGACAGTTGATAACGACGATTCTTTTCTGGATGCGACGGACATTGTTTTCGTTGACGCGATTTCGACCGGCTACAGCCGCCCCGCGCCGGGTGAAAATCCCACGCAATTCCACGGCGTAGTTGAAGACGCCGTTTATTTTTCGGATTTCATCTACCAGTACATCACGCGAAATCAGCGCTGGGATTCGCCGAAATATTTAATCGGTGAAAGTTATGGCACCACGCGCTCGGCGGAACTTTCCGGGATTTTGCAGAACCGTCACGAAATTTATTTGAATGGAATCGTGCTGGTATCGACGGTTGCGTTTGCGACGGCCGATCCGGACGCGCGCGTCCTTTTCCCGTTCCCCGGATACGCGGCCACGGCGTGGTATCACCATTTGCTTCCCGCGGATTTGCAAAAGGAAACGGTGGACGAAGTTGTGCAGCAGGCGCGTGCGTTTGCGAATGGCGAATATCACAACGCCTTGATGAAAGGCGACAAACTTTCCGCCGCCGATCGTCAAAAAACGATTGCGCAGATCGCGCGGTTCACCGCGCTTTCACCGAAATATATTGATGAGTCCAACATGCGCATCAATTCGCAGCGCTGGTTCAAAGAATTGGAACGCAGCAAGCGATTGACGATGGGCCGGCTCGATTCGCGTTTTGAAGGAATGGACGCGGACGCGGCCGGCGAGCGCGTGGAATACGATCCGAGCGAGGCTTCTTACGAAGGCGCGTGGGTCGCCACGTTTCAAGACTACGTTCGCCGCGATTTGAATTGGCAGACGGACATGTATTACACGGTGACGGCGCAGGTGCAGCCGTGGGATCAAAACGGCAGTGAGCGCGTGGCGGAAGTGATGCGCGCGGCGATGACGCAGGAATCGCATTTGAAAGTTCTGGTCGTTTGCGGCTACTACGATTTCGCGACTCCGTTTTTCGGAATCGAATACACCGTGGCGCACATGGGCCTTGAGCCGGACATTCGGAAAAATATCAGCTTCTCGTATTACGAATCTGGCCACATGGTTTACATCGACGAAAAAGCTCACCACAAATTGCACAAGGATGTGGACGACTTCATCGCGAACAGCACTGGCAAATAATTTAGAGCGCGCGAAAAATTTCATTTATTCGAGATCGAGAGGAGACGCACCGAAATGAGAATGAATCGGATGGTGATTGCAGGACTGGCGGTAATGCTGGCGTCAAGTGGCGCGCTGGCGCAAGGACGCGGTGGGCGAGGTCAGCAGCAAGCGGCGCAGTCGCCTCCAACGACAGCAGCGGCGGGCACAGATCAGGCGCGGCGCGTACCTCCATCGGAAG
>DATBYL010000117.1:0-3033 GCA_036513735.1 Candidatus Acidiferrales bacterium | reverse complement strand
AAGTGCGCGCCGCATTCGGCAGCAACAATTGGGTTGTGGATGGCTCGCATACCGCGTCTGGTAAACCGCTTCTGGCGAATGACACGCACCTCGCGCTTTCGACGCCGTCGATTTGGTACATGGTTCAACTGAGCGTACCGGGATGGAATGCCGAAGGATTCACGCTGCCCGGAGTGCCGGGAATTGTGATCGGACACAACGATCAAATCGCGTGGGGATTTACGAATGACGGCGCGGACGTGCAGGATCTTTACGCGGAAACTTTCAATCCGGCGAATCCGGTGGAATATCGCGTGAACGGTCAATGGGTGGCCGCGCGGATCCGCAAAGAAATAATCAATGTGAAAGGAAAGCCTGCGGAGACGCTTGATGTTGTGGTGACGCGCCACGGGCCGGTGATGTCACAGCAAGGAAACACTGGCTACGCGCTGAAGTGGACGGCTACCGAGCCGGGTGGATTGGCGCACAGTTATTTCGGAATTCAATTTGCGCACAACTGGAATGACTTTCGGGAAAGTCTGCGCAACGCCGCCGGCCCGGGACAAAATATTGTTTACGCCGATGTGGAAGGACACATCGGATTTATTGTGGCCGCGCGAATTCCGATTCGGAAATGCGGTGCATTGCCCGCCAATTCTCCTCTACCCGCCGACACGCCTTGTGGCTCCGTTCCACTGCCCGGCGATACCGACGCGTTTGAGTGGAGCGGATACATTCCGTTTGACGAATTGCCTCAAGCGCTCGATCCGCCCGGCGGAATTATTGCTACTGCAAATGCGCGGGTGGCCGGACAGGCATATCCACATTTCGTGACGGCAAATTGGATGACGCCGTGGCGCGTAGACAGAATTTTCACGCTGCTTGACGAGCCTGGAAAGAAATTTCAGCCGGAGGATTTCAACGCGATTCAAAATGACATCACCAGCGAATTCGATTTGATCGTTGCGAAGGAATTGGTGAAGGCCGCGGCAAATGCGAAGCTGAAGGACGACCGCACAAGCGCGCTGATTCAGAAGCTCGCAAGTTGGGATGGGCAGATGAAGGCGTCGTCGGTGGAAGCAACTTTTGTTTTGCAGGCGGAGCGCGCGATTGGCCGAAATTTATTTCGCCCTTATTTGGGCGACGCGGTGCCGATGTATCCGGGCGGCGAAATTTTTCTGGAGCGCGTGCTGCGTGAACGTCCGGCGATGTGGCTGCCCGCGGAATTTCACAGCTATGACGATTTTCTGACTGCTAGCGCAGATCACGCCGTCGCCGAGCTGACAACCGCGTTGGGCCAATCTGATATTTCAACGTGGACGTGGGGAAAACGAAACGCACTTTTTATGGCGCACGCGTTGGGACAGACGGGATTGCTCGCGCGAATTTTCAGCATCGGGCCGGTGGAACAATCCGGCTCCACGGGCTGCATAAAAGCGATGGGGCCGTCGTATGGGCCAAGCATGAGAATGGTGGCGGACACGTCCGACTGGGATCGTTCGCTGATGGAAATTACGACCGGTGAATCCGGGCAAGTGTCCAGCGATTACTATCGCGATCAATTTCCGGAATGGTTTGGCGGCCGATCCATCACGGCGGCGTTTAGCGATGCTGCGGTACAGCGCGCAACGACGCACACCTTGCGATTGATGCCGGGCAATCAATAATAATGTCGGCGGAATAATTTCCAAATGCCTGAGGCGCCGGAAGTCGAAGCAGTTGTGCGAGCCTTGCGGAGGCACGTCGTCGGCCAGACGATTCGCGCCTGCCGCATAATTCATCCCATTGCAGTGAAGCCGCAGACGCCTGCGCTGCTTGCGAAATTACTGCGCAGAAATCGGATTGAGGAAGTATCGCGCATCGGAAAATATTTAATTTTGCGGTTGGCGCCAGGAATACTAGCATTCCATTTCAAATTTGACGGGCAGATACTTTTATTCGACGCAACACCGCCGCGCGAAGTGCATGTGGACGTGCTGCTTACACTCGACAATGTGACGCTCGGATTCGTTGACACGCGGCATCTCGGCCGGATGAACTGGCACGAAAGCGTCGAAGCTACGCCGGCGCTGAAGAAGCTAGGCGTGGATATTTTCTCCGGCGAGTTCACGCCAAAAGCACTGGCGGAAATTTTGAAAAATTCGCGCCTCGCGCTGAAGCTAGTTCTGACCGATCAAACGAAGCTCGCCGGGCTCGGCAATATTTATTCCAGCGAAGCGTTGTGGCACGCGCGATTGAACCCGCGCCGGCGCGCGAATCGTCTCACTCCTGAAGAAACGCGCCGGCTTTACAAGGCCATTGTTTCCACCGCGCACCGTGCCTTAGAATGTTGCAGCCATCCGCCGCCGGACTTTCGCAATCCGGAATGGTGGTTTTCAGATTTGACGCCGATGCTGCGCGTGTACGGACGCGAGGGCGAGCGTTGCCGCCGATGCGGCGGCACTATCAAAAGAATTCAGCAGGACGGACGATCGAGCTTTTTCTGCCCGCGCTGCCAAAGGTAAAAATCAGTTGAATCCAATTCCGAACAAGAAGCCCGAAGCGGCCGCGAAGAAGCCGGAATTTGAACGGTCGCTTGCGCGCCTGGAAGAAATTGTCCGCAAACTTGAGAACACAAATCTTTCGCTCGATGAAGCGATGAAACTTTTCGAGGAAGGCGTGTTGCTTTCGCGCGATTGCCAGAAGCAACTCGAGCAGGCCGAAGGGCGCGTGGAGATTTTGATGAAGAAGGCCGGCGGCGATCTGGCCGTTCAGCCATTTGAGCCGGGCTTGGACGAAGAAGATTAACCGGACAAATACAAATAGCCAACCAACCCGCATCCACATGGCTTATCCAAACTTTTTCGACGACAACCAGAAACTAATCGAAGCTGCGCTTGAGCGGCTGATGCCCTCAGCGGAAACAATGCCGCCGACGATTCATCAGGCCATGCGCTACAGCGTTTTCGCCGGCGGGAAACGCATTCGTCCGATGCTGTGTCTGGAAGCTTCGCGTATTTTTTCCACAGAGACGACTGCAGCCGTTGAAGCCGGATGTTCCATCGAATTTATTCA